>JASHTH010000598.1 GCA_030040655.1 Acidobacteriaceae bacterium
AGTAGGAATCGTTGCGCCTGGCGAAGGCGCGCTGTCAGAACGTGATTTTGCCGGTGAGCTGGACGTTGCGATTGCCCAAACCCTGTGGGTATGAGCCGCCGCCGGCGCCGCTTCCCTGGCTCGTCCCGAATGCATATTGCGTGCTCATAAAGTCGTAGCTGTGTTCGACGTTGATATCGGGCGTGCCGTAATAGCCGCGGTTTAAGAGATTGAACGCGCTGGCCATGATCTGCATGCCGATCCGTTCGGTGAAGTGGATGGTCTTGGCGGCCGAAAGATCGAGGTCACTGAAACTGTCACCGCGCAGGATGTTGCGCCCGACGCCGGGGAAGGGATTATTCCTCGCGATGGCTTCGTATTGGTTGTTCCAGAGCCAGTGCTCTGCGGACGGAGAGACTGGAGCGCCGGAGACGTAATCCACGTAGCCACCGGGTCCAAGGTTGATTCCAACTGAGCTGAGCGGCGCACTGCTGTTGGACAAGATTGGGCGGCAGGGATTTCCTCCAAATGCCGAAGTGAAGCCAATGTCGCAGAAGCCGGTTTCCGCCCGGGTCTGGTTGATCATCGCCGCCTGAGCAGGAGTGATGCCGGCGGGATTTCCTGCGGTTCCACTGATGTCAGACAGCACACTCGCCGACGTCACGGAGTAGCTATTTTGAATGGGGTTGAACGCCTGGCCGCCATTGTACTGATAGAAGGAGTTGAGCATGTAGCCGCCCAGCAAGCGTCCCATCCATCCGTGCTGGCTCTTGAACCAGGGTTCGGTGTAGGTCAACTGGATGCCCCAGACATTCGGGTAGGAGTTGCCGTCGACGCCGCGCTCGCCGATATCGGGGTTGAGCGGATTCTGAGCAAAGGGCGAGGCTTGGCCCCCAACGCCTCCTACGGCAAAGTCTGACGTATTGGTTATGTCGCGGCTCCAGGTGTAAGAGGCCGTTCCTGTGATGCCGCGGAAGTTGCGCACGGTGAGCGAAGTCTGCAATGCGTTATAGAGGGAGAACGATGTGTTGGCGAAAGTCTGCACCGGAGCGTTGTTGCAGTTCGGCCGTGTGTAGCCAGGGGCGGCCTTGTCGGTGCAAGGGCTGGTCCCCGAGCCGTAGGACGGAAACGCACTTTGCACGTCGAGAATATCCGGGTTGGAATTCAGTGCCTGGAACTGTCCGTAGGTGTGATTGCCAACGTAGCGAACATCGGCTACCGCCGCAGGAGTTACCTGGTACTGAGCGCCAAAGCTGTAGGTTTCGCCCTGGGGATTGTGGAAGTTCGGCTGGACCGCTAAGTTGGGGAGCATGCGCGGATCACCGCCCGTGGGAATGTATTTGTCGTCCGCGGCTTGCACCGTAGCGTCGGTGAGGCCTCCGGCTGCCACGCAATTGAATGTCACGCCATCGCAGTTGACGGTTCCGGCGTTGACGGCTGGGGCTGCCGTGGCCATGTTGACGAAGATGACATAAAACTCGGGGTCGGCGTTCATGGAGAATCCCCCGTGGACGACCATTTTGGGCGCAAACGACGGTGTGTAGGCGAACCCGATGCGCGGCTCGACGTTCCTGTAGAACGAGGGAATGGACGGAATAGTGGTAGCCGAAAGGGGCAGGCTCTTATTCCAGAAGGCGCCGGAACCGGTCTGCCGTTGAACGGTCTCGTTGTGGAGGAAGTTGATGGCCTGCCCCCAGAACTCGTAACGGACGCCCAGATTCAGCGTAAGGTCCTTCCTCACCTTCCAGTTGTCCTGGAGATAGAAATCGACGTCATGTTCTTTGAAGGGGATGGTCGGGCTTCCCTCCGAAAGGTTCAGCAGGCCGATCCCTTCCAAAAATCCGGTGAGCCCGTTGTCGCAAAGAGCGCCGGTGGAGCCACATCCGGTGGAGGGATAGTTGAACGGGATTCCGTTGGGATACTTGGCGTTGGTGGCTGCGCCCGGAGCGAAATTGAAGGTGCCTTCGTCATTCGGCAAGAAGCCCCATGGCGAATCCTGATAATCGTACTCCCCGCCGAAGAGAATGGTGTGACGGCCCTTGGTCCAGGTTGCGTTGTCCTGGACCTGATTCACCTTGACGAAACGGCCCTGAGGCAGATTCGCACCGTATCCGTAACCCGCAAAAGTCCCGCCGAGACCTACTGTGGAAGTGCAGGAAAGCTGATTGCTGATGGTGCAGCTGGGAATTGCACCCCCATAAAATCCAATACTGGATTGCTGGAACGCGTAACGCAGCTGGTTGACAACGGACGATGTGAAGACGTGGGTCCAGTCTCCCCCCGTTTCGTGGCTGATGCCGTAAACATTCGGGTAGCCCCCTGCGGCGGCCGTGGCGTTGCTGACCAGATAAAAGGCCGGATTGTATGGGTTGTTCTGGTAGTTGTAGCGAAGATAGAAGCGGTCCTTCGGCGTCAACTGATAGTCGATCCGGCCCAGGTGTTCCTGGTCGAAAATTGCCGTAGGGAAGGAACGCTCGTACTGCGATACCGAGACATTCGCGACCTTGTTGCCATCCGTTACCTGCACGATGGAGGCGGCGCCAAACGGCACGGCAGGGATGGTCTTGGAGTTGTAGGGGCCATTGGCCACCATGGCCGCGACGGCAGGGTTATTGGGAAAGGCTGACTGGAGCGTTTGCAGGCCGTTCTGGTCTGGGAAGAGTCCCCCCTGGGAAGTCAGGACGACACCGCCTTCATAAGTGTGGCTCCAAAGCGTGCTGCCGAAAAACCAGAGCTTGTCTTTGAGAATCGGACCGCCCAGCGTCCCGCCCCAGTTGTTTTGCACAAACTTTGGCGCGTTGATATTGCAACCCGGTGTCCCGGCGCAACCGCCGAAATTCGGATCCTTCTGGTACTGCATCAGCGAGGAGAGCCACGAACCGGTATAGATTTCGAACCCGGTGCCATGAAACGAGTTGGAGCCGCTCTTGGTAATGTAATTGACGATGGCGCCCATATTGCGACCGTATTGAGCCCCCATGTCGCCGGTGAGAACCTGGACTTCCTGGATCGCGTCCTGGTTGTCGAAGAAGAAGCTCGGACCGCCGATCGAGGTGTCGTTGTTGGTCTGGCCATCGATCTCGGAGTTGTTTGAACGGCCTCGTTGACCGTTAACCGAGAAGTTGACGCCGTTGGTATTTGAGTTCCCGTCCATGTGAACGTTGACCACGCCCGGCGCCATCAGTGCGAGATTATCGAGAGCACCGGTGACCGGTGCGGACACGAGCTGCTCCTCGCTGATTGTGGTCTCAATCTGGGCCGACTCGGTATTAACCAGCTCGGCAGCGGAGGCCTCCACTTCTACGGTCTGCGCGGCCTGTCCCAGGCTTAGCGTGATTTTGAGGGGCGTAGCGTTACCCGCCACGACCTGTACATGATTCAATACAGTCTGGCCAAAGCCACTGGCTGTGGTCGTGATTGTGTACGAACCTAAAGGCAAAGTCGAGAAGAGAAAGTTTCCCTCCGCGTTCGCCGTTACCTGGTAGACGGTCCCAGTGCTTTCACTGACCGCCTTGACGGTCGCTCCCGCGATGACAGCGCCGGTCTGGTCTGCCACAGTCCCGGTGATACCGCCGGTGATAATGCCCTGGGCCGATGCGGATTTGCCGGGCATCAGAGCTAGCACAGCGAACGCAGCGAGGAACGCGGCCTTCAAAGCAGACGCGAATAGTTTTCTGCTGGAACCCATCGTGTTACCTCCTCGGATGAAGCCTTTTTGGCGCAGTGGAAAAGAGACAGGGATTTACTTCTCGAAACGAACAGTGCACTTGCAACACCAAACCGCTATCTACATGAATGGATTGGGATTAAACGCGAGTTAGCGGGGATGAATGTTCCCGATTTTGGGACGATCCACGCTCAATCCGACGGTTTCTGGGTGCAGTCAGTACGGGTTTCACGTAAGTTCGACACCGATTTTTGTAGTTTCAACCCGAGAACCAAAATCTAATTCCCAAATTCCATATTTTGTAACGATTGAGATCATCGGAAAGCCAGATGGATCGGTTTCAGACTCTACGAGCGAAAACCTGGGTTCGAACCGAGGCGGAAGATCGTAAATGCCGGGCCGCCAGTGGCGCGAAAGGCGAGAGACAAAAAGGCGCTTCGCAGAGAGCGGGCTTCTCTCCGCGAAGCGCGAGGTGGCAGTAAAGGACTCTCTGGGCCCTGAGAATCAAGGCCGAGTCAGAAGGTGAATTTGCCGCCAAGCTGAATGGTACGGTTGCCCGGACCCTGGCCAAATGCGCCGCCCGCCGCGGGACTCTCGCCGCCTCCGCCGGAGTAGTAGTTGCTGAGGAAGCTGTTGGGAATGCCGTATAGCGCGGGGTAGAGCGTGTCCTCGAGATTCGGGTCCGGCGTTCCATAATAACCGCGGTTGAGCGCATTGAAGGCGTTGGCGGAAAGTGCCAGTGTGACACGCTCCGCCAGCCGGATGTTTTTGACAACGGCCAGGTCGAGATTATTGAAGCTGTCTCCGCGCAGGATATTGCGGCCCGCGCCGGGGAATGGGTTGCCGCGCGCGATGGCCTCGTACTGGTTGTTCCATAGCCAGTGGACCGACGATGGCGACGTCGGGGCGCCGGTCACGTAGTCGATGTAGCCGCCGGGCCCGGTGTTGATGCCCACCGACGTCATCGGCGCTTGAGGATTGGAGAGAATCGGGCGGCAAGGATTGCCGAAAACCTCGGCAAAGCCGATATCGCAGAAGCTGGTCTCCGCCTCCGTGACGTTGATTTTCGGCGGTGGGGGCGTCGTTGCGTTGCAGTTGTCGATGGTGCAGATGTAATTCAGCACGTTAGGAGATTGCACGGAGACGGCATTCTGAATCGGGTTGAACGGTTGGCCGTCGTTGAACGTGTAAAACGCGTTGAAGCTGTACCCTCCGAGAACCCGGCCGAGGAAGCCACTCTGATCTTTGAACCATGGCTCCGCATAGCTCATTTGCAAGCCAATCACATTGGGATAGGAGTTGCCGCTCACCCCGCGCTCCGCAACATCCGGATCCAGAGGATTCTGCGCAAGGGCGCTGGTGTTACCGCCGGAGCCGGTCGAAAAGATCTCGCTGGTGTTATCGATCGTGCGGCTGAAAGTGTAGGATGCCGTCCCCGTCCAGTTGTGGAAGTTGCGAACGGTGAGCGATGTCTGCAACCCGTTGTAAATCGAGAACGCGGTGTTTCCGGTCGTTAAGATCAAGCCATAATTGCAGTTCTCGCGTCCGGCTCCAAAGGCTGTTGGATTGGCACACGCCGTCAAACCCGCTCCGTAGCCGGGGAAGAATGCCTGAACCGAAGCCAGCTCGGCATTGCCGTTCAGTGCCTGGAACTGGCCGAAGGTGTGATTGCCGACGTAACGGACCTCCATGAGAGCGGCGGGAAATGCCTGGTACTGAACTCCCAGCGTGTAGTTTTCCGCCATCGGATTGTGGAAGTTGTTGGGGACATTGATGTACGGGTTGGCGCGCGGATCGCCGCCCGTGGGTATGAACTTCGTATCCGCGGGCTGCACGGTTCCGAAGGTGAGGCCGCCGCTGGGAACACAGTTCACGGTTACGCCGTCGCAGCCGAACGCCCCCTCGTTCGTAATCGGTGCATTCGTCGCGATGTTCAGGAAGATGTTGTAAAACTCCGGATCGACGCCCATGGTGAATCCGCCGTGCACGACCATCTTTCTGATGGCGCCGGGACTATAAGCGAAGCCAATGCGCGGCTCAATGTTCTTGTAGTAGGGATTGATGTAGGGGAAGGTCGTCGCCGACAGCGGCAGGCTCTTGTTCCAGAATGGGTTGGGACCGGTTTGCTGCGCGAAGCTCTCGTTGTGGAGAAGATTGACGCTCTGCCCGAAGAACTCGTAACGCAAACCAAGATTGAGGGTCAGACTCGACAGCACCTTCCAATCATCCTGGAAATAGAGCGCGAAGTCCGGCTCGCGGAATGGGATTCCGGTGTTTCCCGAGGCCAAATCTGTCTCGGTGATGCCTTCGAGCAGTCCGGTCAATCCATTGTTGAGCGCGGGATTGGAAGACACATTTCGGAACGGGATGGACGCGGCGCCGGGAGCGAAGTTGAACGCTCCCTCGGCGTTAGGCAGGAACACGTTGGGCGAGTTCTGATGATCGAACTCCCCGCCGAACTGAATCGTGTGCCGGCTCTGCGTCCAGCTTGCATTGTCCTGTATCTGGTTGACCTTGACCACGCGGCCCTGCGGCAAGTTAGCGGCGTAACCGAAACCCTCCAATCCGGCGCCCAGGCCGACCGACGAAGGGCAGGAGGTGAAGCTCGCAATGGTGCAGGTTGAAATGCCGCCGGCCTCGAAGGCGATGGTGGACTGCTGGAATGAATAACGTGCCTGATTGGTGATGGACGGAGTGAAGGTGTGAGTCCAATCCCCGCCAACTTCATGCGTAATCCCGGTGACGTTCACGTATCCGCCACTGGCGAAGTTTCCGGCGCCGGGGACCGTGGGATTGTTCTGATAGTTGTAGCGAAGGAAGAAGCGGTCCTTCGGCGTCATTTGGTAGTCGATTCGTCCCAGTTCCTCCTGGTCCAGGGTATAGTTGGGCAACGTGCGTTCAAACTGCGAAACCTCAACGTTCGCGGTCGTCGACCCGTCGGTCACCGGCATCGAGGAAGTGGGACCGAATGGCGCCGGGTTGCCGGCGGCGATCGCGTAAGGGCCATCGTTGACCAATGCCGCGACGCCGGGATTGTTGGGGAAGGCGGACTGCAGCTCTTTCAGGCCGGCGGCATCGGGAAAGACGTTGGGCGCCGAGGAGAACAGCAGCGCACCCTCATACGAGTGGCTCCAATATGTGCTGCCGAAGAAAAACAGCTTGTCCTTCAGGATGGGTCCGCCCAATGTGCCGCCCCAGTTGTTCTGGACATAACGCGGCACCGTCGGGTAGCAGCTTGCCGTTGGACCTTCGCCGGGGCAGAATCCAAACTGGGAATCTTTCTCGCCCTGCGTAAGTGACGAGAGCCAGGATCCGGTGTAGAGCTCGAATGCGGTGCCGTGGAAAGAGTTGGTGCCGGTCTTGGTGACGTAATTCACCACGGTGCCCATGTTGCGCCCGTACTGAGCGCCGAAGTTGTTACTGATGACTTGGATCTCGGAGATTGCGTCCTGATTGGAGAAGAAGAAGCTCGGACCCGCAATCGAGTTATCGTTGTTCGATTGCCCGTCGATCTCGAAGTTGTTAGCGCGCCCGCGTTGCCCGTTGGCGGAAAAATTCACGCCGTTCGTATTGGACATACCGTCGGCATGCGTGTCGACCACTCCCGGAACCAAAAGCGTCGTATCGTCCATGGCGCCGTTGATGGGAAGCGTCTGAAGCTGCTCGGAGTTGATGGTCGTCTCGCCCTGCGCCGACTCCGTGTTCACAAGTTCCGCGGCGCCGGCTTCCACCTGGACCGTTTCCGCGGTCCCGCTCGGCGCCAGCGCCTGCTTGCCGACCGAGGTGGTATTCCCGGCGGCCACCTGAACGCTGCTAACCGTGGCCTTGCCGAATCCGGCCGCTTCAATGGCGACCGTGTAAGTACCGATCGGCACATTGGAGATGAAGAAATCTCCGACGCCGGTCGACCTCCCTTGCAACGTGAATTTGGTGCTGCCGTTGATCGCAGTGATGGTCGCGTTGGGAATGACTGCGCCAGTCTGGTCAGTCACCGTGCCCCCGATGGAGCCAGTGATGATGCCCTGCGGAAATGCACGGCGGGCGGCGATCAACACCAGGATGCATACCGCTGCGAGAAGCGCGCCTCTTGAAATGCAAAGGAACAGTTTTCTGCTCGTAGCCATTGTGTGGCCTCCTCAGGGGAAAGCTCTCGGGCGCAGGCGGGTTCGGGGAAGACAGGCACCCTCGTTCAGAAAT
>JASHTH010000599.1 GCA_030040655.1 Acidobacteriaceae bacterium
TTTTGCTTTAGTGTTGCGCGATTTCGCCCATGGGCAGGCGGTTTTTTCTTTTGACGCTGGGACCAGACTATCGGATTCGGGATAGATTGTGCGGCCGTGAGCGCCCGGCCGTTTGGGAGGGTACGGGCTTTAGCCCGTACGTCTGTCGCTCCCATATTTGACTCCGCTGGCTTCAGCCCCTGAGGAGCGCTGACCGAATCGCCTGTGTCATGCTGGGAAGTCATGGCGAGCACTCGCACGGCACCGAAGCCGGATACAAATGCCGATGCGCTCGCCGCCGGCACGAAACTCCTGCTGGGCATCGATACCTGTGGGCCGTCCGGGTCGGTAGCCTTGGGGCGGGTGGCTGAGGCCAGCACGGACGTGGAGATCCTGGGCCTGATCGAGCTCGCCGGGCGCAGCTATTCGGCCACGCTGGTCGCGGCGGTGGGCGATCTTCTGTCTCAAAATGGCCTGCGGTTACACGACATCGGCTGCCTCGTGGCCGTAAAGGGCCCTGGCAGCTTTACCGGAGTGCGCGTCGGCTTGAGCGCGGTCAAAGGGCTGGCCGAGCCGGGCGGCATTCCAATCGTTGCCGTTTCCCGGCTGGAAGTGCTGGCGGCGAAGGCTGAAACTGCTTCTTCGGCTCTCGATGCGCACCGCTTAGAGATCTTTCTGCGTCTTGCCCTACCCAGCCGGGTGCCGATCGAGATGCTGGCCGGCGCAGGCGAGCTTGCGGCCATTGAATCGCCGCCCGCGGAGATCGGAATCTGCGATCACGGAGCCGCGGTACTGTTGCATGCAACTTGGCCTTCCGCGCGGCTGGTGCGGGTGGCAGCCCCATCAGCCACAGATGCGCTCACGTTTGCCGCGCCGCGCATGGTCGCCGGCGATTTTGCCGATCCACTGCTGCTCGATGGGCATTATCTGCGCCGCTCCGACGCCGAGATCTTCGGCCAACCGGGAGCACGGATGGCAAGGCGGACATGAAGGCCATTTCGAGGACACTCACGATCCGGCGCATGACGGCGGACGACCTCGAGTGGGCGCAATGCCTGGCCGAAGGCTCGCCTATGGCGCCGCATTGGCCGGCGTCGGCCTATCTTGCGGCGATCGATCCGGAGTCCGCGCCAAAGCGGATCGCGCTGGTCGCGGAGACCCCCATAAGCTTGCCGAATCTGGGCCAGATCGCGCCCAAAGTTGGCTTCGCAGTAGCCAGCCTCATGCCTCCGCAAGCCGAACTGGAGACGATTGTGGTGGCGCCGGCGGCGCGCCGCCAAGGCGTGGCGGCAGCATTGCTGAAGGCGATCGCTGCCGAGCTCAAGCCCTCAGGCGCGATCGAGGTAACGCTCGAGGTACGGGCTTCGAATCGCCCGGCCCTGGCTCTTTACCGGTCGATGGGGTTCGCAGAATTTGCAAGGCGGCTGCGCTATTACGTTGATCCTGTTGAAGATGCGGTCCAAATGCGATCGAAACTGCCGGCAAGCGCAATGGGCCCTCGAACGTAAACCTTTGGCCGGCATCACCGCTCCAAGGCCCGCTTCGGCGAATTCCACAGCAAAAGTTTTCACAGGTTTGTAATTCGCCTTGCCGATTGTCCATTAACGGCGTTATATGTAGTTGTTCTCTGGAAAACGGAGGTGCCGGATGGATGAAGTACAGGATGCCACGCTGAGCGAAGAACTGGAACGGCTTCACGCGGAACATCGGCGCTACGCTCAGCGGCTGGAGGAACTACTTCAAAAACGCTATCTCTCCGAAGACGAACAGCTCGAGGAAGTGCGCTTGAAGAAACTCAAGCTGCACGCCAAGGACCTGATTTACGCGTTGGAGCGCAGAGCGCTGGCAACCGTTTAAGGACGGGTCTTCGAGCCTGAAAAAGCACGATCTGGGCCCCACGATAGCCTCGGCAGGGCATCGAAGAGGGGTGTGTGCGATTCGTTCCGCCCCACGGAATCCATCACAACAAACGAACTCACCGTATAATCGTTGGGGACGATGGTTCGCGACGGTTACATGTATGCGTTGAGCCTGTTGGCCGTGGCCATCGCGGTGGGGTGGGCTACTGGTGCGTGGGGATGGTCTGTTATGCCTGTCGTACTGGCGGCGTTCTTCCTGTGGTTTTTTCGCGATCCGCGGCGCGCCATTCCGCAAGCAGCGGGGCTGGTGGTTTCGCCCGGAGACGGAAAGGTCACGGAAACGGCCGCTATTGAAACTCCGCAAGGCCCCAGGCAACGGATCAGCATCTTCCTCAGCGTCTTCGACGTGCACGTGAACCGTTCGCCGATCGCCGGTGTGCTGACGGCCGTGCGGTACCAGAAGGGCGAATACCTGAATGCGATGAATCCGGCCTCGGCGGACCGCAACGAGCAGAATGTGGTTACCGTGCGGGGCGAGGGGATCGAAGTCACCTTCAAGCAGATTGCCGGCCTGCTGGCGCGGCGCATCGTCTTCCGCCACCGCGAAGGAGATCGTGTGGAGCGAGGCCAGCGCGTGGGATTGATTAAGTTCGGCTCGCGCGTCGACGTGCTCATTCCCGCCAGCGCGCGCCTGCGCGTGAAGGTGGGTGACCGGGTGAAGGGCGGCGCCAGCATACTGGCTGTCGCACCCGCGGGAGAGCGGCCATGAATCACGATCCGGTTCTCGCCAGGACGAGAAAGCAGGCGCGGCTGCGCCGCGGCATGTACCTGCTGCCGTCGCTATTCACCGCGGGCAATATCGGCGCCGGCTACTTTTCCATTACGCAGACGATTGCGGCCATCAATGGCAATGCGCAGCGCTCCCTCGATTGGGCGGCGATCGCCATCCTCTTTGCTATCCCCTTCGACGCGCTGGATGGGCGCATCGCCCGCATGACCAATACAACCAGCGACTTCGGCAAAGAGCTGGACTCGCTGGCCGATGTGATTACGTTCGGCGTTGCGCCCAGCCTGCTGGCCTTTGTGTGGGGCTTCCATTTCCTCCCCGATTCCATCAACGCGGAGTTGCGCCTGCACCTGATGCAGGCAGGAACTTTCATCTGCTTCCTGTTCCTGATCGGTGGCGCATCGCGGCTGGCGCGGTTCAACATCAGTCCCGACGCGCAGCCCCGCAATCCCGGCCGGCCGGGGCGCAAGTATTTCGTCGGCATGCCCATTCCCGCCGCGGCCGGTCTGTTGGCGGCGACCATTCACTTTTTCTATGGCTTCCCCGTGCAGTCGTGGTGGATCGCAATTCCCTGGGCCATTCTTGTCGGCCTGGCCGGCTTCCTCATGGTCAGCACATGGCGCTTCTGGTCGGGCAAGGAGATCAACTTCTCGCGCAGCCATCCGTTCCAGGTATTGTTGCTGATCGCCATCGTGCTGTACGTCGTCCTTCGCTTCTCGAATGTCGTTCTCTTCGCGGTGGCGCTGGTCTACACGTTCTCCGGAATCTGGGCGCGGGCGGCATATTCCTGGCAGCGCCGGCGTCGCAGGCGGCCGATCGGTGCGCCCTCCCCGGAGCCGGTTCGCCCCGAACACCAACCCTGGGATGAGTTCGAATCGAGACTTTGAGCCGTGGTGCGTATTCGGGCGTCGACCTCGGGCGCCGAATCGCTCCGGCGATTTTCACTTCCGAAGCAAGATCGACTTTCCGACCCTCCCCAGGTCGCAGTTCCAAGCAGCGAAAAGGACCCCGTGTACAAGATTGCCATTGCCGGAGCCTCAACCTTGGTGGGCCGTGAACTGAAGGAAGCCCTCTCCGAATCCCCACTGGCGGCAGCAAACTTTGTCCTGCTCGATGAGGAGGAGGTTCAGGGTCAGTTGGACCAGGTCGGCGACGAAGTGACCTTCGTCCAGGCCATCGAAGACGACGCCTTCGAGCACGTAGACTTCACATTTTTTGCCGGCACCGAGGAATTGACGCGAAAGCACTGGCGCCAAGCCCTCCGATCTGGGTCGACGGTTCTCGACCTTTCGGGCGCGCTGGATCAGGAGACTGGGGTGCTGGTGCGCGCCCCGTGGCTGGGCTCGGGCGCGGTCCATCCGGATCTGTTTAC
>JASHTH010000600.1 GCA_030040655.1 Acidobacteriaceae bacterium
AGGATGCAGGCCGAAGAAGCCGTCGAGATCGAGCACGCGATTGGCTGGGATGCCGATGGTGGGCCGCATGGTGTAATAGTTCTTTTCGCGATAAGGAACGACGACGTTGAGGCCGTCGACGGCGCCACGCTGAAAGACAACGACTAGGCGGCCTTTGCGATTGGCTGCGGTTTCGGCCAGAACCGAGCGAACCAGGAAACTGGGAATCGCGGTGGTGCCGGCGAGGGCGAGGGCGCCGTTGCGGAGGAAGAATCGGCGGTTCGTTTGCATGGTGGACCTCGAAATAGCAAGTCAGCAAGTCAGCGAGTCAGCGAGTCAGTCCCACGGCGGATACCTTCCTTCCCTTGCCGCAAAAAACTACGGCGCGGAATGGATGGAGCGCCCCTCAATTCTGGAATTCGTATTCTCCTTCGTTCTTCCTCATCGCCGTTGGAACTCGGGCGAGCCGAGGAGCAGGCCGGCGATGAGCTGATCCTGCTTCTCGAGGTTTTTTGCCGCCTGCGCCGGGCTGAGCGGCCGCGCCACGGCAGCCAAAGCGCGGTTCTGCGAGGCATCCGGCCGGTTGGGATTCTGCACCTGATCGACAATGGCCGAGCGCGTTGAGAGGCTGACGCCGCCGGGAATCATAAGCGATTCCAGGCGCTGCTCTTCGGCTTCGGCGCTTGGCTGCCCGGATGGCGCGCCGGTCGCGACTCCATCGGTCGACGCAATGGCAACGGCCGAAAGTCCGAGGCGCTCGATCGAGGGTTCGCCAAACCTATTCGCGGCGAGCGCCAGCGCGAAGTTCATGCGATTGACGAGCGCGCCGGAGCTGACCCACGCCGAGGACTGCCAGCTATAGCCGGTGGGCGGAACGGAGCCGTAGAGCGGCATGCCCATGCCTTGCAGAGCGCGAACCAGCGGCTGCAGATCGTCGATCCGCGCGTTGGAGGCGCGCGCTGCCGAAACAACGTACTCGAGCGGAGTTTTCACCTTGGCGCGGTAATCGCCGGCGAACCAGAATTCGGGCGAGCGGAAGAGCGTGCGCAGCACGGTGGAGATATCGCCCTCGCTCTTCATGTACGACTGCGCCATGCGATCGACCAGGGCTTGCGGCGGATCGTCGCTGACGAAGCGCTCAGCGAGCTCACGGGAGAGGAAATGCGCCGTCTCCGGACTGGAGGCGAGCATGTGCAGCACTTGTTCGCCCTCGCGTTCGCCGCGCTCCTTGATCTTTTTGCCGAGAACGAGTTTTGTGCCGGGTTGGTGACGATTCTCGTTGAACAGGAATCCGCCGCCTTGCTGGGGCCGATCGACGGTCCAGCCGGTAAAGACGCGGGCGACCTGGATGACGTCTTTCTGCGTGTAACCGCCGTTGACGCCGAGGGTGTGCAGCTCCATGAGCTCGCGCGCATAGTTCTCGTTGATGCCCTCGTGGGTGTTTTTGCCGTTGCGCGCGGCGCGCTCGGCGGCGATGGAGTCCGGCCCCATGCTGCTGGCGTTGTCGAGATAGAGGAGCATGGCCGGGCTGTGCGCCGTGGCTTCGAGCAGGTCCTCGAATTTGCCCAGCGCATGCGGGCGGATGGTGTCGCGCTGGTAGCTGACGAGGTAGTAGGGTGTCTCGTCGTTCTTGTGCAGGAAGACGTTGAAGTGATTGAGCCAGAAGTCGGTCATCACTTCCTGGAGCTGCGCGTTGGAGTAAATGTCGCTCGCCAGGCGCTCCTCGCAGAGCTCGTCGACCACGACGTGCTTGGGATTCTCGAGCGCGCCCACCACCTCGCGCTGCCCGGGCGTGAGGCCGGCCATCAGCGATATACGCTGCGCGGGCGTGAGCTCGCGCCGGAAGGCGTCGAACTCCGGCTGGTTCATGCGGGCCAGCCGGGCGACGCGCAGGTCCGGTGCGAGCAGCAGCATGTTGTCGATTTGCGCTTCGGTGAACTGGACTTCGCGGGATGAAGAATTTGCCGGCGCGCTTTGCGCGGATGCCATCGACACCGGGTTGGATTGGTTTGCTACGGCCGGTTGCATATCGTTCGACGGCTCCGGTGGCGCGGACATGGTTTCGGGGCGCTCGGCCATCCCGTCAATGCCGGCCATCCTTGACGCGGCAGGCTCAGCCGATGCCGTTTCCAGCTTCTGTTGCTTGGCCTGCTGGCGCAGCTCGTAGCGGTCGATCTGGTCGATGTAGACGGCACGCAACGCACCGTTCTTCGGAATGGGTATCTTGCCGTCCGCGGCCTGGCGGATCATGGCGTCGCTGGGCAGACGGTAGAGAAGGTCTTCGGTGCTCCACTGCATGGCGGGAAACTGGCTGAGGCGAGCGTCAAGTTCCGAGTTGTCGATGGACGCCGGATGCAATTGCCGCTCGAACCAGCGGTTGAGGCCCTCGGCGCGGACGGTCTCGAGATCGCCGGGACGGGGGCCGAAGGTGAAGCGGTTCAGGGCGTGCAGAATGCGCTCGTCACCTTGCAGTTGGGCGGAACGATAGGCGGAGCGATGAGACGATGACTGTCCTGCCGAGCTCGGGCTTGCGGCAGGCTGCGTCTGCGCCGAGCCGGGCGGCGCACAGAGGGCGGCGCATAGAATTGCGGCCAGATATCCTCTGCCATCGTGCATGCGCGGTTCTCCTTTTGAGCAAGAACAGGGAATATGAATGCCAACCCCAGCAAACCAGGCTCTCTGACCGGTTTCGTTCTTAACTGAATGCCTTGCTATCCCAGGTTAGGCGCATAAACAAAGACGAGCCGAACCTCCACTCCAGCAAGCACAAGGCGCTTGCCGCGTGCCCCGACCTGGGGCACCCACGTAATCGGGTCGCGCATCGCACTGCGCACGATGAGCCCTTATATCTGTTCAAGACGCGATCTGAGGAAGAAAGTTGTGATGGAGCCGATCTGTCAGTTTTGACCGATTTTAGTGCGGCTACGCGGGATTTGCCACGGCACTTTCGGAACCAGTCAGCTGCTT
>JASHTH010000601.1 GCA_030040655.1 Acidobacteriaceae bacterium
CGCCGCGTTTCGGTCTTGCCAGGTTGACGACGCAACTCGAATGGGAAGGACTACACTCACCTCATGCTGCCTCGCACCTCGACCCGCGTGAGCCTGACGGCGCTGCTGGGAACGCCGGTAACCGACGCGCAGGGGCATCTGCGCGGGCGGCTCAAAGACATTGCCGTAGCGACCGGGGCGGAGGCGGGCAAGGTGGCCGGACTGGTGCTCAAGACGCGCAGCGGGCTGTTCCTTGTTCCGTCGGACCAGATCATGGAGACGCCGGCGGGCACGCTGGAGCTGCGCTCGGCCAATGCGATGCTTCCGCTGGACGACGAGGGCAACACGCTCCATCTGCAGCGGGACCTGGTCGACCGGCAGATCATCGACGTGCACGGGCGCAAGGTGGTGCGCGCCAACGACGTCGACCTGGAGTGGCTGGGGCAAGGTTCGGCGCATCTGCTGCGCGTGGCCGAGGTGGAAGTCGGACTGCGCGGCGCGTTCCGCCGGGTCTTCAAAGGGCTGCTGCCGAGGGCGAAGCTGGAGAACTTGTCGCGCCGGCTGCCGGCGCACGGCATTCCCTGGCGATTCGTCGATGTGATCGAGGTCGATCCGGCGCGGCGGGTCAAGCTGAGCATCGAGCACGAGCGGCTGGCGGAGATGCACCCGGCGGAACTGGCCGACATTCTCGAGGATCTGCCGCCGGCCGAGCGCGAGGCCGTGTTCACGTCGCTCGACGAAGAAGTGGCCGCCGAGGCGCTGGAAGAGGTCGATCCCAAGCTGCAGAAATCGCTGCTCGAAAAACTGGACGAGGAAAAGATCGCCGACATTGTGGAGGAGATGGATCCGGGCGCGGCTGCCGACCTGCTCGCGGAGCTACCCGAGGAACAGTCCGACGCAATTCTGGAGGAGATGGAGCCGGAGGAGCGGCAGGAAGTCGAGGAGTTGCTCGAGTTCGACGAGAAATCGGCCGCCGGCTGCATGACGACGGAGTTCGTCGCCGTTTCTGTGCAGGCGACGGTGGCGCAGGCGGTGCAGGCTCTGCGCGGCTTCGACGGCGATCCGGAGAATGTGACGCAGGTTTACCTGCTGGACGAGAAGCGCGTGCTGAGCGGAGCGGTCTCGCTGTCGCGGTTGGTGATGGCGCTGCCCGATACGCGTCTGGCGGTGCTGACGGAGCCGCGCGTGCTGTCGTGCCCGGCCGATCTGGGCCAGGACGAGCTGGCCGAGATGTTCGATAAATACAATCTGCAAGCGCTGCCCGTGGTCGACGGACAGGGGCGCATGGTGGGCGTGGTCAAGGCCGACCAGGTGATCAGCTTTCTGCGGGAAAAGATTTAATTCACGGAACCACTAATCTTGAGGCACCGGCGCGGGTCCGGCGCCGCCGACGCGCAGGATGCGCGGAATGCGCGCATCCGGTGACGGCAGCGCGGGGAAGGCCGCGTGGGGCTCAGTCTGGTACCAGTAGGCTGTCGAGTAGAAGTCGTCGGCGCGGCAGTTGGCGTGGCCGCTCTCGATGGTGACGCGAATCGATTTCTCGAAGGTGATGGGGCTTTCGATGTGCCAGCGGTACAGACAGTAGCGCCCGCCGATGCGCTCGGGATCGACCATGTAGGGCGCGCCGTTGTGCAGATAACCAAACGACTGCATGCCGAAATCCCAGGCGCCGTTGTAGTAGTCCTCGGTTCCGGTGCCGTTGATCGTGGGCTGCGTGTCGCCGTCGATGAAGATCATGTCGTCGCCCTCGCCGAACCACTGGTCCTGATTCTGCAAGACGGCGTGCGCGACGCCGACGAAGTGTCCCTTGCCCGTTGCCTCGAGAAAGACGTAGTTGCCTTGGCCGTCGAGGTTCTTGTGGTCGTTGATCTTGGCGTCGTACTCGTTGGTCCAGTCGTCGGTCCATGCCTTGCATGGAGCGGCCTGGCGGTGCTGGGCGTGGAAGCGGCCTAGGTCCTCGGGAAGATGGGGAAGGGTGATGTAGTCGACGTGAAAATAGAGATCGTCCGTGCGGACCTTGCCTTCGTTGGAGAGCGTGAGCCGCGCCGACTGCGCGAAGGGCATGGGGAAGTAAGCATTCAGAGCCTTGATGGGTGCGACGGCCAGCAATGCCGACTGATAGGTGAAGTACTCGCCCAGCCCGAGGCCGAAAAAATCGCCGATGGGGACTTCGACCGAGGGCGAGCTTTCGCCGTCCCACCAGGCGCGCAGGACGAGATTCTTCAGGTGATGCGGGTCATCGGAGTTGATGGTGAACCAGAGGTGCGTAATGACGCCGGCGCCGGAGATGTCGAGCAGCGTGGCCGACTGTCCAGCCTCGACGGGCACGGAGTCGTGGTTGCCGCCGGTGCGGTCCCAGCTCGAAGAGCGCCGCGACTTGTAGCTGCGCAGGCGGGCGAGGGCGAAAATGTCTTCGGGCGGATCGGCGTCGGGCAGGAACTCGGGATCAATCCTTCCCATGGGCAGCGCCGGGCTTGCACCGGCCGCTGGTACATTGAAGCCGAGCAACGCGGCGCCGGAGACGATGCCGCCAAGTACTCTGCGGCGCGCGGAGAGAACTTTGCCGAAATCGGACGGATGCATAGAGCGGGCCCTCCTGACATGCGAAGCGTGAAAGCGTGTTGTAGCGTTGCGCGGCGCGCGCTGTCAAGCCGGGCCCGGATACGGATCAGTCAGCAGTAGCCGAGCAAAGAGAGAATGCGATCCGGTCGAGCGAGCGGAAACGCAAGCGTGGATTCGCGGCGAGGGCAGATGGCCTTCGTGTCGCGAGAATAGGCCGGGTCGATTTGCAGGTCCTGGCGCGACGCGATAAGGTCGCAGAGCAGCGGAGCAACTTCTGCGAACGAAACGGGATGATTGAGCTTGCGATGTTCGGGCCAGACGAGTTCGACTCCTTCGAGAACGGCGAAGGGAAGCAGTCGCAGGAAATCGCGCGGATGCTTGCGAGGGATAGAAACACCCGCGGCAAGATCCAGGCAAAGGCGCGCCGTGCGCGCGA
>JASHTH010000602.1 GCA_030040655.1 Acidobacteriaceae bacterium
ATGCGGCGCCCGTCCACGCAATCAAGCCATAAAAACGCGGATGGTGCCCGCCGGCGCTGAACGCCCCGCCCATCGAGGCCGTGACGCAGCCCCAGGGACCAGGCAGGAGCCGGGAACGGCGTCGAGTTTCCAGTCGCCCAGCACTTGTATCACAAGGGCCAGTTTAAGGCCGGGGGGAGTCCATCCAAGTGCCGCAAATCACCGGAAAGATTTGAGGCATGCCAAACCGGCGCGGCGCCCAGGCTTGCGGAATCGCTGTTTCAAGGCTTTTGGACGAACTGAATCTGGTAACCGCTGTAATCGATCGTCACCACCGTGCGCCCAAACAGTGTGCTGTCCGAGACCGCTCTTGCGTGCGTGGCTTCCGAGAATCCGCCGAACTCCGCATAGTCGCGCATCATATGCGCCGGGCCTGACCAGATCGTCGCCCGCTCCGACGCAACGCCGTCGATGCGCAAGATGGCGTAGTCGCTCGCATCGACCCAGAGCGTTCCGATGATCAGATTGGGCGCCTTCTGCTTCGGCGCGATCGAAAGGGCCAGGCAATCGTGCCCATTGATCCGCCCCGTTTGCGTCGATTTCAATTTCATTTCATAGTTCGCCGACGTAAACCACCAGGCTTCGCGGCCGCTGGGATCGTTGATGCGTTTCTCGTTCTCCAGCAGCGGGTCCAGTCCAAAGCGGATGATGATCCCCGAGCCGCTCCGCGAGAGGATTTTGTAACTCTTGCCCGACTCCTTTCGGTAGGTCGTCTTCACCGTCATCTCCGCCGCGGGATGGGTTTGATCGCTGCCTCTGAACACGGCATAGTGCTCGGTCACGGTGAATCCGGCGATGCCTTCGAATCGCGCGTATACGGCCGCATCCACGCCGCGAACCACCGCCGCAGCATCGGGCTGCCCGGCGATCGCCGGGAGACGGCCGAAGATCACGATCAGACCGGTTACTACGATTCCTGTCGCCGGAGTTCTGCGCATCGCGTACCTATATCCAATCCAACATTGCCTTCCTTAGATTAAGCTTCCGCTCTTCCGGATAGATGCATCCGGAGCGGCCGGCATGCTTCGTCCCGGCGTTTGAGCCATGCGCTATGCTGAATTCCGGTGCGAGGCGCCCTCCGTTGAACCCAGGATCGGATGCGAATCCGGAACTCCGGCCAGTGAAGCTTCGACGCGAAGTGCGCGTGCGCGGCGTGGTGCAAGGCGTAGGATTTCGCCCCTTCGTCTACCGGCTCGCCAGCGAAGAGAAACTCGCCGGATTCATCGGCAACGACACCGATGGCGTCATCATCGAGATTGAAGGCGCCGCGCTCGCGCTGGACGCATTTTTGACGCGACTGCGCGTGGAAGCGCCGCCGCTCTCGCGCATCGACTCGGTCACCGTGAGCGAGAGCACCGCGACCGGTGAGAACGGCTTTCGCATCGTCGCCAGCGAAGTGCTCGGCCGCGTCAGTACCGGCATTCCGGCCGATGCCGCCACCTGCGCCGACTGCTTGCGCGAGCTGCTCGATCCCGCCGACCGCCGCTATCGCTATCCTTTCCTCAACTGCACCAACTGCGGTCCGCGCTTTACGATCACCCGCCAGATTCCCTATGACCGCCCGCAGACTTCAATGGCGAAGTTCCCCATGTGCGCGCAATGCGAGCGCGAATATTACGATCCGCTCAATCGCCGCTTCCACGCCCAACCCAACGCCTGCTGGGTCTGCGGCCCGCGCGTCTGGCTGGCGGATGCGAGCGGCGCCGGGATTCCTGCAGCCGATCCCATCGTCTCGGCAATCGATCGGCTGATGGCCGGCGAGATCGCCGCCATCAAGGGCATCGGCGGCTTCCATCTCAGCGTGGATGCTACGAATGAGGCCGCCGTCATGCGCCTGCGCCGGCGCAAGCGCCGCTTCGGCAAGCCCGTCGCGATCATGGTCAAAGATAGTGAGGCCGCGCGTCGCATCTGCCTCCTGACCGCGGAAGAAGAAACGCTGCTGACCACGCCGGCGCGGCCCATCGTGCTGGCGCGTGCAAAAGAGAACTGCGGCATCGCGGCCGCTGTTGCGCCCGGCATTCCCTGGCTCGGCGTCTTTCTGCCCTACGCGCCGCTGCAGCATCTCCTCTTCGCCGACCCGCGCGTTCGCGCGCTGGTGATGACCAGCGCCAACCTTAGCGAAGAGCCCATCGCCATCGACAACGACGAGGCCCGCGCGCGCCTGGGCGAAATCGCCGACATCTTCCTCATGCACAATCGCGAGATTCTGCAGCGCTGCGACGACTCGGTCGCTGCAATTGTCGACGGCGCGCCGCAACTCATCCGCCGGGCCCGCGGCTTTGTGCCGCTGGCGATCGAACTCCCATTCGAATCGCCTCAGCTTCTCGCTGCCGGTGGGCACTTGAAAAACGTCTTCGCCTTGGCGCGCGGCAAGTTCGCCTACCAAAGCCAGCACCTGGGCGATCTTGAAAACATCACGACGCTCGATTTCTTTCGCGAATCGCTCGCCCACCTCATGCGCACCTTCGAGATCGATCCCGAGACGGTCGTGCACGATCTGCATCCCGGCTACCTGTCGACGCAGTGGGCAAAGCAGTGGGCAGAAGAGCGCGGTCTGCCTCTGATCGCCGTGCAGCATCATCACGCGCACATCGCCGCCGGCATGGCCGAGCACTCGCTTGCCGGTCCGGTCGTCGGTCTCAGCCTAGACGGCACCGGCTACGGAAGCGACGGCCGCGTCTGGGGCGGGGAAGTGCTGATCTGCTCGCTCGATCGCTTCGAGCGTTTTGCGCATCTCGACTACGTCCTCATGCCCGGATCGGAGGCGGCCATTCACGAGCCCTGGCGAATGGCTCTCGCGCATCTGCATGCGGCGGGATTCGACGTAGAGTCGCCGGAACTGCTTGAACTGCTCCAAGCCAACGTCAATGAAGCACGCATACTCAAACGCATGATCGATCGGCAGCTCAATGCCCCGCTCACCTCGAGCTGCGGAAGGCTCTTCGATGCCGTGGCTGCCGTGGTGCTTGGCCGCCGCACCGTCGACTACGAAGCGCAGGCCGCGATCGAGCTCGAAGGCATCGCCATCGATGAGCCGGACGACGTGCTGGGCTACGAGATAGACTTGCTCCCTGGCGACCGGGCCGCGCACGAACCCGCGAGGCTCCTCCCGGCAAAGCTTTGGCGCAAAGTCGTAGACGAGGTGCGGGCCGGCATCGCCAAATCGCGCATTTCGGCGCGCTTTCACGCCGGTGTTGCGGCAGGATTCCAACGTGCCGCATTGCTGGCGCGAGAAACCACGGGAATACGTCAAGTGGTGTTGAGCGGCGGCTGCTTTCACAATCGCCGGCTGGCGCGATTGCTGCGCATGAGACTGGAGCAGGAAGGATTCGAGGTGTTTCAGCATCTCCGAGTCAGCCCGGGCGACGGCGGACTCAGCTATGGCCAGGCCGTTGTCGGTGCGGCGATTCGCCGCCGCCTTTGACACTGCGCTTGGCGCCGGTGTCTGCACCCTTCGCTCGAACTTGTCCGCAGCAGAGCGACGGCGCTCAGCGTGCCGAATGGCGCGCTCCGTTGCTCATCCAATCCGGGTGACTTTGAAGCGCACTTTCTCGAACTCCGGCGTCCCCAAACCGCGGTTCGCCGCCATTTGCAGATAGGGCAGGCGATCGGCATCGAGATTCCAGTAGGCCTTGGCAACATAAGCATCGAGAGCCACGGGGTCGGTTCCGGCGACCATGGTCTTCTTGAGGACCACATCTTCGACGTTGCCGCCCGTAGGCCCGTTGCGCTCCAGAATGCGATAACAGTCCATCAGGGTGACCGTCGGCAGCATAAAGCCGGCCAAGTCCGCCAGGCTTTGATGAATTTGCTGGTGCAGGCGATTTCGTTGCCCGCCCAGAATGCCGTACCAGTTCTTCATGCCCAGCGTGGCCCCGGTTAGATTATGGTGCTTGGCGATGGGCATATTGATGATTTTGTCGGCTTCGAGAAATGGCGTGAAGACCGGCCAACTCTTAAGCACCACGCCGCCCAGTTCCACTTCGCGGAACAGCTCGGTCTCGGGAAGAATCACCTCCGCGCCTGCGGCGCGCGCCGCTGCCTGGATCCCCGAGCGGTGAAAACACCGTTGTGGCTCGTTGCAACTCACATCGGTGACGATCACTCGCTTTGCGCCGGCTTGCCAGCACTGGCGCACCGTCTCGGCGACGGCCTCGGGGTTTGTGTTCGCCGCCTGCTCCGGCGTGCGGTCCCAGGCGATGTTCGGCTTGATCACGACCACATCCTGCTTTCCAACGAAGCGCCCCATGCCGCCGAGATCCTCGAACGCGCGGCGGACAAGATCGCGCGGCTCGCCGCCTTGCACCACCGTCAGCTGCGGCCATTGCTCATTTGCCGCGACTCGGTGATCGCGCCGCGCCTGTTCCGAGTGCGCCGGGAGGGGACGCCTGCTGCGCTCGTTCAGCCAAAAGCCTGCGCCTGCCGCGCCGGCGGCAATGCCGCCGAGACGCAGCAGCTCAAGCAGCGCCTCGCGCCGCGACATGCGCTGGGACCGCTCTTCCGCGGGCGCGTGCGCCTGGCCTTCGACTTGCGTCAGGTTCGATCCCGGATTCGAATTGGCTTCTTCGCTCATCGCGACTGTTCCCGTCAGATCTCCACCAATGCAATGCGCTCCGGCTGATCGGTTCCCAGCCGATGCGCGCCGTCGGCTGCCGTCGCAATGTAGCCCGGCGCGCGGCCCGAGTCGGCCAGCGTCGCCAAGCCCGCTTCGGCGCGCTTACGTTCCAGGATCTGCCATGCGGTTTGGTCCAGCGCCACGGGATCTTCTCCGACGATGAGCGCGTTGGGATACCACAGGTGTTCGGGATGGAAGCCCGGCCCGCCCTCATAAACCGAAGAAATGGCGTCGCCGATGGTCAGCCGCACCTTTTGCCGGATGACCGCAAACCCGTTCAGGTCGGCGATGCCGGGATTGCAGCCGCTCGAATGCAGATCCTGCGGGCGTTCGACCACCCCGTACATGTTCTTCATCGCGAAAGTGACCCCCGACATCATATGGTCTTTGAGAATCGGCAAGTTGATCACCATGGCGCATTCGCGGGTGAGAATCTTCGAGAATCGCACCTGTGCCGTTCCCCAGCTCTCCATCTGGTCCTCGAATCCGGCGCGATCCGATCCGTAACACCGCACCCGATTCGTATCGGTGGCAATGGTCAGACCGCATGCCTCGAGATCGCGCGCGTTGCGGTCCCAGATGAGAATATCGCCGGCTTTCACGCCGGACTGCTGCAGCCGTTCGCAGATCGCATGCGCCAGCGCGGCATGCGTCGAGATGCCACGGCCGCCCAGGCCGTTGGTCTTAAGTCCGATCACTTTGCCCTCGCCGCCGAACTTGGCGACAATGCTCTTCCACGCCGCGACCGGGTGATCGCGCCCGGTGTACGCGGCAATCGCGCGGTCGAGCAGATCGAGCACACGCTGTTCATCCGGCTGCGCCGACTTGCCGTGAAGCTGCGGATCGCGCGCGATCACCACGCGCGATTTGGCGGCTTCGCTATGTTGGCCGAGCAGCGCCGCCAGGCCACGGTTGTTTTGCTTGCCGAACAATACCGCTCCGGCTGCAGCGTTCTTCAAAAACTCCCGTCGCGTATTCATCCCCATCCTCCCCATCCAAGCAGCGTCGCGGGCCGCGCGGTCGATCAAAGCCGCGATTCCACTCCGTGCGCCAAAGCAAGCAGAGCCTGCGGGCCATCCGGCGTCGATTCATAGGCCACTATGCGCACCAGGTAGGGCCCCTTGCGGAAAATCACGCTTTGCGCATACTCGATGCACTCGTCGCCCAGTTGAATGTTTTTTGCCTCGCGCGTTTCGCCGGTCTCCAGAATCTTGCGCGCACCGTCGGCATTGCCCATGGTGTGCACATCGACCACAGCTTCCAATTGGCCTTTGAAGGCGTAATCCGAGGTCGACGTGGAAACAACGCCGGCCTGGATGTACTCATCGGCGCCGCCGTCAATGTATTTCCACAGGTCATTGGCGGCGAAGGTCCGAGTGTCGCCGCTTTTCTCCCACCCGGCGACGGCATTCGAGGCAGGAAACGGATCGGTCGCGGCTGTTTTGCATCCGACATTCGCTGCGCCAGCCAGGACAGCCAGCGCCGCAGCAGCCGGCAAGATGATGAAACGAGAATTCACGGTACAAACTCCTCACGTTCGGTTCAGCAGAATCTGGCTCGACGGCGAGCGGCTTTCTCCAATGCTGGTGACATAGACCGCCGGACGGTCCTGCAACGGGCAGGCATACTCGCACGCGCCGCAGCCCACGCACCGGCTGGGATCGACGCGCGGCTGTTTCAGAGTTTTGCTGTTGCCCGCCGAGTCGATCACCTCGGCCTCCTGCACGTAGATGGCTTTCGGTGAAACCGGACACCACTCTTCGCACACGATGCACTCGGTGGCCAGCGCCCACGGCAGGCAGCGCCCGCGATCGTAGAACGCTGTCCCAAGGCGAATCGGCGATGGGGTTGCGCTCTGCCCGACGCCGACAACCCATCCTTTTTCTTGCGGCGTGATCTGCCAGATGGCGCCGGTGGGGCAAACCTCCGAGCACAGCACGCAACTCGGCTCGCAATAGCCGATGCGCGGCACCACCGTGGGCGTCCACAGGCCTTCCAGTCCCGCCTGCTCCAGCGTGGGATGCAGCGCGTTGTTCGGGCAAACTTTCATGCATTCGCCGCAGCGAATGCAGCGCGACAGGAAATCCGTCTCGTCCAGCGCGCCCGGCGGCCGCAGCAGGCGCTCGTTGCGGCTCTTGCCCAGGCCCGTATTCGCGCGCATCAACGGCACCACGGCCACGCCCGCGGCGAGCCCGGTGAGAGTTTTGCGCCGGCCCAGATCGGGTGACGCCACCTCCGGCTCCTTGCGGAAGAAGCGGAAGCGGAGGCTGTGCTGCGGGCAGCTCCCCACACAGTTCATGCACATTACGCACTCGGCCTTGCGCCACTTCGCGCCGCCGATCGGGTCGTCGCCTCCCTGGCAGTCGAGCAGGCAGCGATTGCACTTGTCGCAGCTCTCCGCATCCTTGTGCAGCCCCAGCACCGACCAGCGTGACACCGCGCCGAGCAGCGCGCCTAGCGGGCACAACGCGCGACACCAGAAACGCGTCACGCGCAGGCCGGCAAGCAAAAGGACGAGAAACAGAATTCCCAGTAAGACGCTCTGCGCAAAATGCGGCTGCCGGAATTCCAGCACCAGCGCCTGAAGAACCGTGTGCGCAATCTGGCTTGTCGTACGAATCGCTCCCACGTGGCTCTGTTCCAGCGGCGTGAGCGTCGAGCGCACGGCGAGGCCGAGGGCCGGCAGCAGCGACAGCCCAAACGAACGCACCAGCAGACTGAACGGATCGAGCCATCCGATCGCCGCCGAGCCGAACAAAGCGGCCACAAGTCCTGCGAGCAAGATCTCGTACTTGCCCGTCTGCCAGCGCTTGTAGCGATTCGACTCGATGCGCTGCTTGCCGCGCTTGGCCTCCGAAGGTAGGCTGCCGACGAAATGTTGCAGCGTGCCCAGCGGGCAGATCCAGCCGCAGAAAAACCGGCCCAGGAAGAATGTCGGGATCAGGATCAGCAGGCAAAGTACCAGCCCGTGATAGAGGGCATGGCTCGCCAGTGCATTCACCAGCGCCACCAGCGGGTCCCAAAGAAAGAAGAGCCGAACCGGCGCCCTCAGATGGATGTCCGGCGTGGTGCCCGGAAGCGAGCGCAGCGACGTGAGCACCAGAAGCGCAAGAAACAACACCAGAAAAAAGATCTGCGAAATCCTGCGTAATCGCGGTAGTCGCGAGTTGGGCACTTGGCTCCTCCGCGGCGAAACTCCCAGGTTCGTTGGGTTTTGCGATCGTATCGCCGGCCTGGATCCGGGCGAGGTGACACTCCTCCCGTGCTCTCCCATGCTGAAGGAATGATTCGCGCTGAAGCACGGGGCGAACAGTGATCGGCGTCACCTTTTCTCGCCGGACACCGCGGACGAGCCACGGCAACGGGGACGCGCATGTGCTGTGCATCACTGATGGCCGCAGGCGCGGGTGCTACACCAGACATGACCGATCAGCCAGCGGCTTTTAGGGGGTAAGAATCATGCGCGGCAAGCGCCCCACGAGCCGGCGGGATTTCCTGCGTAACTGCCTTGCCGGAGCTGTAGGTCTCTCTTTTCCCGCTGCCTCTTTTCCTCCTGAAGCTTCCAGCCTGCCCGTCCTTCCCATGCGCTCGCGCGTGGTCGTTGCGCACGACCCGTTCCTCCGTGGCCCACAGTTGCAGCGTGTGGGCTCTCCCGGCGCCACTCACGTTGCCGCCTCGGTGGATTCGCAGCGCATGCTGGGCCTGCTCGATCGTGCCCTGCAAACGCTCATCCCCGCGGGCGATCCCGTCTACCCGTGGTCGAGAATCGTTCGTCCCGGCCAACTCGTCGGCATCAAGGTCAACACGCTGGGCGGCCGTGGATTGTCGACGAACGTGCAACTCGTCGAGGCGATCTGCGAGAGGTTGCAACGAGCCGGGATCCGGCCGCAGGACATCGTCGTCTGGGACCGCGACACCGATGAGCTGGAGCGCGCCGGTTTCCGCTTCCGCACAGGCTGGAATCAGGCGCAATGCTTCGGCACGGATCGTGCGGGATTTGAAGACGAGCTGCTGGAGTTTGGCGAAGTGGGAAGCCAGTTGTCGAGGATCCTCACCCGGCGCTGCGATGTGCTCATCAACGTGCCGGTGCTGAAAGACCACGACGGCGCCGGCGTGTCGATGGCCCTCAAGAACATGTACGGCGTCATCAACAACCCCAACAAGTATCACCCAAACGGCTGCGATCCCTTCGTCGCCGACGTGAACATGCTGCCGGCAATCCGCGGCCGGTTGCGCCTGCACATCTGCGACGCCACGGCCGCCTGCTTCGATGGCGGTCCGGCCTTCAAACCCGAAACCAGTTGGCAGCCGAATGCTCTCATCGTCTCTCTCGATCCCGTGGCGCTGGACCACATCGGCTGGCAGATGATCGAGCGCAAGAGGGAAGAAAAGGGATTGAAGACGCTCGCCGCCGAGGGAAGAATGCCGCACTACATCGCGACGGCCGCCGACGCTCTGCATCGCCTGGGAACGAATAACCCGCGCCAGATCGAGTTGATCGAAACGCGCGCGACCTAGATGAGGTGCGCCATGCAACTCCACTGCTTCTCGAATCCATGCCGCGAACCGCCGCTTCCGAAATGGATGGACAGCCCGGATTCGACTCAGTCGGGCACGGATCCAATCTCGACCCTTTCGCTGAATCGCCGCGCGTTTCTCAGGTGCGCGGCAAGCGCCGGGATGGCGGGAAGCATCCAGCGCCTGGCGCAGCCGATCCGAGCAATGCCCATATCCGCGGCTGCGGACACTGAGGAAGATACCCGGTTCGTCACCGAGGCGCGGTTCTACGAGAAGCTGCCCAACAAAAAGATCAAGTGCAAGCTTTGCCCGCGCGAGTGCAAAGTGGGCGACCGCGAGCGCGGCTACTGCGGCGTGCGCGAAAACCGCGCCGGCACGTACTATACTCTGGTGCACTCCCGCGTCTGCGCAGCGCACATCGATCCCATCGAGAAAAAACCGTTCTTCCACTATCTTCCCGGCACGCTTGCGTTTTCGCTGGCCACCGCCGGCTGCAACGTGAACTGCAAGTTCTGCCAGAATTGGGATATCTCGCAGGCGCGCCCCGAGCAGGTTCCCGCCGACTATCTACCCCCGGCGAAGATCGCCGAGTTGGCCGTGCAGTACCGCTGTCCGACCATCGCCTACACCTACAGCGAGCCGGTGGTCTTCAGCGAGTTCCTCATGGACACGGCAGACGCCGCCCACGAAGCGGGGGTTCGCAGCATCGTGGTTTCGAACGGCTACATCCAGGAAAAACCGCTGCGCGAGGCATACGGAAAGATGGACGCGGTCAAGATCGATTTGAAGTCGTTCTCCGAGTCCTATTACCAGAAGATCGTCACCGGCGAGCTCAAGCCCGTGCTCGACACGCTGGCGACGCTGCGCAACATGGGCAAGTGGACCGAGATCGTCTATCTGGTCGTGCCCACGCTCAATGACAGCGAGCAGGAGTTCACCGGCCTGGCGCGCTGGGTGAAGGCGAATCTCGGCGCCGATGTTCCCGTGCATTTCACCCAGTTCCATCCCGACTATCTGATGAAAAACCTGCCCATCACGCCGGTGAGCACGCTGGACCGCGCGCGGTCGATCGCCCTGGCCGAGGGCCTGCACTTCGTCTACGTCGGCAATGTGCCCGGCCATCCGGCAGAGAACACCTATTGTCCGCAATGCGGGCGCATGCTGGTCGAGCGCGCCGGATTCGAAATCCGGCAAATGCTGATCCGCAAAGGGGCGTGCCCATTTTGCAAACAGGCGATTCCGGGGATTTGGCACGCCTGACGAGCGGGAGATAAGGATTTGCGTATGAGCCTCGGAGCGCTCTTGGAAAGGCAAGTTATGTTCGCAGTTTGTCTCGCGGTCGCGGGCATCGGCGTTCTGCACGCCGTCGATGTCGATGCGCAACAAAAAGTCAGGTCGCCGGGAGTGGCGGGCAGCTTCTATCCCGCCGATCCTCATGAGCTCACCGCCATGATGGACGGGATGCTGGCCAAAGCCGCTTCGCCGCCCGTCGAGGGGTCCATTCTTGCCGTGGTTGCGCCGCACGCGGGATACGAGTACTCGGGCCCGGTTGCCGCTTACACCTATGGCGCGCTCAAGGGCCGGCATTATTCGCGCGTCGTCGTCATCGCTCCCTCGCACTACGAAGCCTTCGATTTCTCATCGGTCTACGACGGTGACGCCTATGCCACTCCTCTCGGGACCGTTTCCGTAGACAAGGCCTTTGTCCAGCAACTGGTCAAGATGAAGTCTTCGATCCGGCTCTCCAGCCGCGGCCATGAGCCCACCGCGCAGGGCACGGAGCATGCGCTGGAAGTGCAGTTGCCCTGGCTGCAACGCGTGCTGGGCAACTTCACTCTCGTGCCGATTATCATGGGCGATCAAAGCTACGAGAGCAGCCGCGATCTGGGCGTGGCGTTGGCCAAGATGCTCCAGAACGGCAAAGCATCGAGCGGCCAGGGAGAATCGCTTGCCGCTCCCGGAGGCACGTTGATCGTCGCCAGCTCTGATCTCTCGCACTATCACACCTACAACGACGCCGTGAAGATCGACCACAAAACGCTGGATGCGCTCCAGTCCTGGGACTACTTCAGCATGTCGCGCAACTTCGAAGCGCGCGTGTGGGAAGCCTGCGGCGGCGGGCCGATCGTCGCTGCCATGATCGCCGCCGAGCGCCTCGGCGCCAACCAGGCGCGGGTCCTCAAATACGCCAACTCTGGGGATGTAACCGGCGACCGCTCGCGCGTGGTCGGCTATAGCGCCGACGTTTTTGTGAAGGGTCCGGGCAAGCAGGCAGCCGAGGCCCCCTTCTTGCTCAATGACCAGGAAAAGAAAGAGCTGCTCGATCTGGCGCGCAAATCCGTGGAGCGCGCCGTTCAAGATAAAAAGGCGTACGAACCCCCTGCCGTCGCCGACGACGCTTTGAACCGCGAGCGCGGCGCGTTTGTCACGCTCATGGAAAGAGGTCAGTTGCGCGGATGCGTCGGTTATACCGAGGCCATGGAGCCGCTCTATATGACCGTGCGCGACACCGCAACCATGGCCGCCTTTCGCGATCCACGCTTCGCGCC
>JASHTH010000008.1 GCA_030040655.1 Acidobacteriaceae bacterium
GCCGATCGCCTCGCAAAACGCGGTTACGATCTGATTCTCGTTGCGCGCAACGAGGAGAGGCTCTCAGAGGCTGCCGAACGATTGAAGTCCACTGGCCGCAGGATTGAGACGATTACTGCCGACCTGATGAAGAAAGAAGACGTTCAACGGGTGGCGGAGCGGCTCAGCAACGACTCCGCGATTACAGCGCTGGTCAACAACGCCGGTCTGGGCAGCGCCGGCAAGCTCCTCGATGCGAAGATCGACGATTTGGAGTCGATGATCTATTTGAATGTCACCGCGCTGACGCGACTGGCTCTCGCCGCGTTGCCTGCCTTTGTGGCGCGCAAGAACGGTCTTCTGATCAACATTGCCTCGGTTGTGGCCCTTGCGCCAGAGCTTTTGAACGGCACCTACAGCGGCACCAAGGCGTATGTCGTGAACTTTACGCAGGCGCTGAAGAACGAATTGACAGGCACGGGCGTGACCATTCAGGCTGTGCTGCCTGGGGCAACTGCGACGCCATTCTGGGAGAAGGCTGGCCGACCGGTGGAAGACCTGCCGGGCGAGATTGTGATGACCGCAGAGGATATGGTGGATGCATCGCTCACGGGCCTCGACCAGCATGAGCTGGTTACCATTCCGGCGCTGCCCGACGTTGCTGACTGGGAGAAGTATGAAGCGGCGCGCAGGGCTCTGGGACCGAACCTCTCCCGCCAGATGCCGGCGGCCCGGTACAGCAATCAGAACTGAATGTATGCAATATGGTCTGTTTCCTGCTTTCCTGGCGAGAGCAGGAACCGATGCGAGGAGATTCTCATGAACGCAAAATCGACGCGTGAGCATTTGCTGGATGTGGGTGTCGAGCTGATGCACCAGAACGGCTACAACGCCACCGGGCTATCGGACTTTTTGAAGGCGGCGGATCTGCCCAAGGGCTCGTTCTATCACCACTTCAGCAGCAAGGAGGACTTTGCCGCGGCTGCGCTCGCCCGGTATGTCGCTCACGAGGGAGAGCATGCGGCAAGCGTCCTGAACGACTTGAAGACGCCGCCATTGAAACGCCTGAAGCGTTACTTCACCGATCTGACCATGACCTACGGTCAGACGGGAGAGATACCCGGATGCATGATAGGGCGTTTCAGTCTGGAGATGGCGACAAAAAGTCCGCAGTTGAGGAAACTGATCGGCGCCTCTTTCGCGGGTTGGCAACATAAGGTCGCAGCCGTCGTTCAAGAGGCCGTCGAACAGAAAGAGCTTCCCGCGGACACGGATGCCGAGTCGCTGGCCGGCTTTCTGCTCAACAGCTGGGAGGGAGCGCTTCTACGTTCGCAGGCTGAAAAGAGCGACGCTCCGCTCGAAATCTTCCTTCGCTATGCTCTGGATGCATTGGCACAGAAGCCGAAATTGAAAACTCGCTGCAAGCGGCGCTAACCAGGAGCGAAAGCACGATCAGATCCCGTCCTGCACAACAAAGCTCAACAGCAAAGGAGAAATGCAATGTCTACCATCCATCTTCACCAAACAACCAACCTGACACCTGAGCAATACATCGCCGGACTCACCGATTTCGGTTCTGGCCGTGCGAAGCTCTTCCCCAACAGCGCTGATGAATACCTGACAGTGCATCAACAGAGCCGGACCGAGGCCGATGTCACGGAAGGCTCCGGTGGTGTGTGGGAACGTTTGCACTACAACTGGTCCGATCCGAATCACGTCGTGCTCACCACGACCGACTCCAATCTTTGGGGTGGCGCATCCGGACATGCCTACACCTTTACCCGTCAGTCCAACGGCTCGACCGATATTGATGTGGAGGTCGTCCGTGAAGGCAAGAACTTCAAGGGCCGCCTGCTGGGGTTCGTGCTCAGGACAATCGGCAGGAGCGTTCTGGAGAAGGCGTTTGTCAATAGCGTGAAAGCAATCGAGGCTCGTAACGGCGTGGCGAAGCAGTCGATCGCTGCATGAGCCGAAGAGCGCGTTTGCCACCTTCAGCGACCCCGACGGCAACCGCTGGCTGTTGCAGGAAGTCACGGCTCGCCTTCCCGGTCGTGTTGCCGGCGATACAACGTACAGTTCGGTAGCCGATCTTTCGAAGGCATTGCAGCGCGCGGCTGCGGCACACGGCTGGCACGAGTCTCGGACGGGGAAAGCCGATCCCAATTGGCCGGATTGGTATGCCGAATACATGGTGCGGGAACAATCAGGCGAGGAATAGCCGCGTTAAACATTGATGGCGGCTCACAAGCTTGAGGATCGACAATAGCTGACGCAGCATTGGAGGAATCACAATGCATCCTTTAAGGAAACTCCGGGAATCCGGCAAACCGACAGCAGCTCAGATCAGTGAGCTGCTTGCCGAAAACATCGAATTCAACAGCCCCATCCTGGTACGTCCGATCGAGGGGCGCGAAGTCTGCGCGGCAATTTTCGCTCAGTCGAGCGCTACGCGCGGCTCCGGAACCTATACAGACGAGTTCAAGCTTGATGACCGCACTACCTTCCTGCGGTGGGTGGGCACCATGGATGGTCACAAGTTCGAAAGTATGGAGCTCATCGTGGATAACGAGCAGGGGCTAATCCAGGAGCGCACCATTGCCCTCCGCCCCTATCCGGCTCTGAAACTGTTCCGCGACGCCATGTATGCATCGCTTAAGGATAAGCTGCCGCCTGATGTTTGGGACTACCCGAAGCCGTAGCGTGGTCGCGATAGCGCTTCCGTTCGGGCAGTGCGCCGCGCCTGCGCGCGCGCCGGGCACAAGCGTCTTCTCCATCGTTCCAAGTGCGATTCGCCAAGCTT
>JASHTH010000603.1 GCA_030040655.1 Acidobacteriaceae bacterium
GCAGCCGAGACGCCGCGACCCCAAGGAGCGGCGAGGCTGCTCGATGCTTGAGAGTTCGCAGTAATTCGAAAAATGCCGTAAGTCTTTAGGATTGGCTGGGGCGGCTAGTGGTGATCGAACCTCCACTCGCCATTTCCATCCTGCAAGTTACAGATTATACGTTGCCACAGTTGCCAGCAAGCCCCTAGTTTCCATGCACCGTTGCACGCTATTGCACGCTGGCGTAGACTTCACGCCGGGCTGAAGTCCATGCGTTGCTGCCGATGAGTGGATCGCTCACCGTGTTTACCCGCGCAGGACGAAGCGGCGTTTTCGGAGCCTCTTCGGCGCTCAATTGAACCAAGTTCCAGCCAATCAAGTCCCGGTTCTCGCCACCTGATCGTGGAGGAATCGGATCAACTCGGCAATCAGCGTTGATCGGATGATGGGCGTAGTCTTTGTCCCCAACGGAGAATTCCGGTTGGAAGTTGTCCGAAATGGCCGTTCTACGGCAACTTGCTGGACCCACACATCATGAAGTCTTGGCAATTTGTGTGCGGACTTGCGTCGGTGAGTGCCTCGGCGATTCTGCGCTGATTGATAGCCACACCGTCCCAAAACGGTCCGAAATAGTCAGACAGCAGAGGCTCGGCCGGATCGAACTGTCATGCTGGGCTGCGCCCCAAAATCGCCTGCCCGCGATTCCCGAATCGCCGGCACTGAATCGATGCAGTGTCCGAACTGGATCCTCTCCGTGCTTAACAAAGTATTTCCGATATGTCTCTTTCGCCGCTCCCCGGTTCTACAGTATTATCCTGTGCATGATTATGCAACATGACAGATAAATGTTTACTTATGCAATCGACCGCGAGTAGGCTACATGATGTACGGCGGAGGCCCCGGTCGCCGAAGAAGCCGAGAAGTTTCGGCGGCCGGATTGGGGCGGCTGGGGCGGGCGGTATGTGTACCTGCAGCCGTACTGGGAGACGCATCCTATCTGGACCCAGGGCGGCGACGAGTTCTTCCGCAAGAGCTCGCAGAACGACGTAATGGGCGTGGACGGCAAGGAGCATTCGTCGGACCAGGCGACCATCTGGCGCTGGCGCGAGGCCTATCAGAACGATTTGCGGCGCGCATGGACTGGACGATCCAGGACCTTGCCCATGCGAATCACAACCCCAAGGTGGTGGTGAACGGGCAGGGCGGCAGCGAACCGATTCAACTGGAGATGAAACTCGGAGACACAGTCACGCTGGATGTGGCGGGGACCACCGATCCGGACGGCAACAAGCTGACGTACAACTGGTTCGTTTATCTCGAGGCGGGGCTGACGGGGATGAACGGAGCGGATGTTGAGATTGCGGGAAACGGGGATACGGCGGTGCAGGTGACGGCGAAGTCATCTTGTCGGGCGGCGTGGCTAAAGGGGCTTGTGCCATGCCGTGGCGATGGAGTGGTGCACGTCATTCTGGCGGTGTCGGACGATGGACAACCGCGGCTGACGCAATACCGGCGCGCCATTGTGACGGTGAAGCCGGCAAAGAGCAATTAGGGAACAAGGAGTTTATGGATGCCTGAGGCAGCGAATCCGGAGCATGCGGCGCGACTCAAGGCGCAGGCCAATTGGATCCGTCTCAGCGCGATGACGATGACGAATCACGCGCAACTGGGACACACGGGCGGCGATCTTTCGTCGGCGGATATTCTGGCGACGCTGTATCTGGGCGGCATTCTGCGCGTGGACCCGCAGCAGCCGCGATGGCCGCAGCGCGACCGCTTCATCCTCTCGAAGGGCCACTGCTCCGGGGCGTTCTATTCCGCTCTAGCGCTGAAAGGATTTTTCCCGCGCGACCAGCTCAAGACGTTTATGGATCCGCTGTCGATGCTGAACGGGCATCCGGACCGAAACAAGTTGCCGGGCGTGGAAGCAAACACCGGGCCGCTGGGCCACGGATTGCCGATCAGCGTGGGTGCGGCTCTGGGCGCGAGGATGCGTGGCGAGACCTGGCGCGTGTTTGTGCTGACCGGCGACGGAGAACTGCAGGAGGGATCGAACTGGGAGGCGGCGATGACCGCGCAACACTACGGGCTTGAGAACCTTGTGGTGATTGTGGACCGCAACCGAATTCAGCAGGGTGATTTTACTGAGAAGACTTTGAAGATGGAGCCCCTGGCCGACCGGTGGCGAGCGTTTGGGTTCGCTGTAGTGGAGGCGGACGGTCACGATTGCAAGGCGCTCCGCGACAGGTTGAGCAGGGTTCCGTTTGAGGCAGGCAAGCCGAGTTGCCTGATCGCCAATACGGTGAAAGGCAAGGGCGTGTCCTTCGCTGAGAACCAGCCGGCATGGCATCACGGCGTTCCGACCAGGGAACATCTGGCTGCGGCGGCAAGCGAACTGGGTGTTGAGGTGGATTGGTAATGGAGGCAGTTGCGAAAGCGGTCGAAAACACGAGCCTGCATGATTGCCGCGATGCCTATGCCGAGGCGCTTGAAAAGATGGCGGCGGGCGATGCGCGTGTGTGCGCGGTGATCAACGATTCGTTGTCGTCGGCCAAGCTGAAAAACTTCAAGGCGAAGTATCCTGGGCGGTTTGTGAACGTGGGGATCGCTGAGCAGAACATGGTGGGCGTGGGCGCCGGTCTGGCAAATGCGGGAATGGTTCCATACCTGTGCGGCGCCGCCTGCTTCATGACTGCGCGTGCGATGGAACAGGTGAAAGTCGACTTGGCATATTCGAGATCGAACGTCAGGCTTTGCGGAATGTCTCCGGGGATGGCGTACGGTCAGTTGGGTCCGACACATCACTCCATTGAAGACGTGGCGTGGACGCGCATTTTGCCAAACATCGGAGTCATTGTGCCGGCAGACGCAGTGGAGACGCGCGCGGCAATGCTCTACTCATTGAAGCACGAAGGGCCGCTGTTTCTGCGCATCGCCCGCATGCCGTTGCCTGACGTGCACAAGAGCGGCTACGAGTTCCGGTACGGCATAGCCGACGTGCTGCGATGGGGCCGCGATGTGACTCTCATGGCCTGCGGGGTGATGGTGAGCCGCGCTCTTGAAGCCGCGCACATGCTGGAGAGCGCGGGCGTGGATGCGCGCGTGGTGAATATGAGCACGGTGAAGCCGCTCGATCGCGACGCGGTTTTGGATGCAGCCCGATCGACGTGTGGCATTGTTACGGCGGAAGAGGGCCTGGCTGCGGGAGGCCTAGGAGGCGCAGTTGCGGAGGTGCTGGCTGAAGAACATCCGGCGCCGATGCGGATTCTGGGAGTGAGAGATGCATTCGCACCAACGGGAAGCGCGGAGTTCCTGCTGGAACACTTCGGGCTCACGCCGGGCGGAATTCGCGATGCCGCACTGGAGTTGCTGGAGAAGAGGCGCTAGATGAGCCGGCAGATCATCCTGGCCATCGATCAGGGAACGACGAACACCAAGGCCTTGCTCGTAGAGCGTTCAGGCCGAGTCACTCATCGTGTGTCGGCGCCGGTGGAACTGCTGACGCAGGAAGATGGCCGTGTGGAACAGAATCCGGAGGAACTCTGGACCTCAGTGAGGGCGACCGCTGAGGCTGCTGCCAGACATGCGCGGGAAAGCGGTGCGGCAATCGAGGCCATCGCCTTGACAAATCAGAGGGAGACAGCGCTGGCTTGGCACGCGCAGACTACGGAGACTCTCGCGAACGCCGTGAGCTGGCAATGCATCCGGTCAGCGGGCATCTGCGAACGACTCAATGCGAGTTCGGAACACTTGCGTGGTCTCACCGGCCTCCCGCTTGCCCCCCTGATTTCCGCGACCAAGTGGGCATGGCTGCTCGAGAATAGTGCCGCCGTGGAAGAGGCAGCGAGAACTGGAACGTTGCGGCTGGGCACGGTGGACACGTGGCTGACGGCGAAGATGACGGGCGGCACAACCCACGCAACGGATCTCACCAACGCGTCGCGGACCGGACTGCTGGACCTCGGAAGCTGCCGATGGAGCGAGGAGTTGTGCGCATCTTTTGGGATCCCCGCCGGATCGCTCGCGGAGTTGCGGCCGTCTTCAGGGGATTTCGGAGTCTGCGAGACGATTGACGGACTGAAGGGCGTACCGATTCTCGCCGCGATCGGCGACTCACACGGCGCGATGTTCGGCCATGGGAAGTTCGGAGCTGGCGCCGTGAAGTCTACCTATGGGACGGGATCGTCTCTGATGGCACTGACCGCAGGACTCGCAGACGATACGCCTGCCCTTGCGCGAACGATCGCGTGGGCATTCAAAGACGGTGTGCAGTATGCGCTCGAAGGCAACATCGCCATGACTGGATCGGCAGTGCAGTGGCTGGGCGAATTCCTACGTCTGGCCAAACCAACGCAGGCAATGGCGGAACTGGCGGAGAGCCTGGCAGACTCTGCGGGCGTGTACTTTGTGCCGGCGATGGTGGGGCTGGGGGCGCCCTGGTGGGATGCGGCCGCACGCGGAACGATCACAGGGCTGGGACGTCATCACACGGCGGCGCATCTGGCGGAGGCGTGCGTCGAGTCGATCGCATTCCAGGTGGCTGACGTGTTCTTTGCAATGGAGCAGTCGGCCGGATTGCGATTCAAGGATCTGATGGCCGACGGCGGGGCCACACGCAATTCGCGGCTTATGCAGTTTCAGGCCGACATTCTGGCGCGACCGGTGGAACGGTCGAAGAATGAGGAACTCTCAGCGATCGGTGCAGCGTGGCTGGCGGGTATCGAATTGGGTTGGTGGAATTCGCTTGGAGAACTCGAGGAACTGGCTGAGGATGGCGATCATTTTGAGCCGCGTATGGACGAGCCAGAGAGAGTGAAGCTCCATAGCGGCTGGGTCCGCGCAGTCGCGAAGGCGCGCAGTTCTACGGGGACGCAATGTTGAAGGACGTGATCCTGGAAGCTCGCGGAATCACCCGGCGCTACCCGGGTACGCTGGCGCTGGATCGCGTCGACTTCACTCTCTATCGAAACAAGGTCAATGTACTGGTGGGTGAAAACGGCGCAGGCAAGTCAACCCTGATGCGGGTGCTGGCGGGGATCGAGAGGCCGCATGCGGGGGAGATTCGCATCGATGGGGAACCGGTCCAGCTGAACTCGCCGCGCGAGGCGGCGCGGCACGGCATCGCGATTGTGCACCAGGAGTTGTCGGTTCTTCCCAACCTTACGGTGGCCGCGAACGTGTTTGCGGGACGCGAGTTGGTAAAGGGCGGCGTTCTGCTGGATGAAGCACTTGAATCAGAGCGAACACAGAGGGCGCTCGCGCGGCTCCATATGCCAGTAGATGCAAAGACGCCGGCAGGACATCTCGCGCTGGGAGTGCGTCAACTGGTCGAGATTGCGCGGACCCTGGACCAGCGGACAAAGATTCTCATCCTCGATGAACCGACCTCGGCTTTGTCGAACGCCGAAGCGGAGCAGTTGTTTGCGGTAATCGAGGAATTGAAGCAGGCGGGAGTGACGCTGGTCTACATCAGCCACCGACTGAATGAACTTCTGCACCTCGGCGACTGCTTCACTGTATTGCGCGGCGGCCGGAAGGTGGGCGAGGGAGAACGCGGAGACGT
>JASHTH010000604.1 GCA_030040655.1 Acidobacteriaceae bacterium
AGCGCTTCGTAGATCTCCTCGGCCTGGTCGGTTTCCGATCCAGGATCGGCGTCTTGAATGCGCGCCCCCACCTGGTCGAGCATGTTGCCCACGCTCGCGCGGGTGTAGGGGCGCATGTCGAGAAAGACACTGTCGAGGAAACCCAGGCCGTACAGGCGCAAAAGCGCGCTGTACATCCAACTATCGACGGGAATATAAGGCGAATCCATTACCGAAGGCTCGCAGGCTGGAGCGGGACGGCCACGGTCGGGCACCGCTTGGCCGGCGCTTTCAGGTCCTGCCGGCGGCTCTGCTGCAAGCGCACTTACGGGAAAAAAAAGGATCCCAGCCAGAAGAGTCCCATAAAATACAACTGGGGCGAAAGCCCCAGTTCTGCACAAATTCATACCCTCACTTTATCATTCAGACCACCGTCAGCCGGTCCGTCGGAAACGCCCTGAGAAGCACAAACTGGCGACCGGACCCAAGCACAGATTCGACTGAAAACTCATAGAGTTGGTTGCCTCGCAACGGTTCCGCGAGTGACCCGAGCCTGCGCTTCGAGCTCCGCGGCGAATGCCGTCCCGATGCGCAACCTCGCTTGGGGAGTGAAGAGCCCTTTGCGCCGGAGATAGGTCTCCATGTTCACGATGGGGTCGGCGGCGCGCCATGGTTCGGCAGTGCTGCGGCGCCGGGGTTGCACCGTCCGGCCGTCGGCCTGAGCTCTTACGATATAGGGCCTGCACTCAATCAGTGTCGGGCCGCTCCCGCGTCGAGCGCGGGCTATTGCCTCATAGGCGACGCGGTATACGGCAACAGCATCGTCGCCATCCACCACAATGGCGGGAAGACCGGCAACAGCAGATAGCTGCCGTTCGTCTTCGATTCCGGCTGGTCCCTGGTCGTTCACTGTCTCGGACAGGCGTTGGACCTGCACCACGAAGACGATGGGTAACTTCTGCTTCACGGCCCACGCGAGCGATCTCCGCCACGTCGGCAGGACCGTCTCTTCGACTTCTGTGAAGGCCACGACAATCCTGCTGTTCCGTTTCCCCTTGCGGATTCGCGAAGCGCGAAGGGTAGTTTCGAACAGGGCCGCGGCGGATCGACGGCGGATGCTGTGACCGGCGACTCCGGCTACGAATTTCGGAAGCACTCGAGCGGATACGCCCTTGGCCCAATCGGCAAGCAACTTTACCTTCAGCGGCAGAATGGCGTCCCCGCGCACCAGGTCGATGGTCGCGCCAACCAGGCTCGCTTCCTGCCCTCCCTCGCTGACGCGATTCGCCTTGCCCTGCGGTGCGAACAGACAAAGGCGCTCCTCCAGCACCCGACACTTGACCATGGTGGCGTAAAGTTGGAGCAGCTTTTCGTTCGAAATCAGCGGCGCCGCAGATTCATATGCCGTGGCGCTGCTCTCTCTCGAAGTTAAGTCGGATTTGCTTTTGGCCGGCATGGTCGATTGCGCGCTACGTCGAATAATCCGCGTTGATGTGCACATACTCCGCCGTCAGGTCCGTTGTCCAGAAGACGCACGATCCAGATCCCTGATGCAGATGAATCGAAATCGAAAACGCCCCCTGCTTCAGGTAAGCGTGCGCAGCAGCTTCGTCGAATTCGGCGGCGCGTCCGCCATCGCGGCAGATGGGCAGATCGCCGAAAGAGATGTCGATGCGTTCGGGCTCAATCGAAGCTCCGGAATAGCCGATGGCCGCGACCAGCCGGCCCCAGTTGGGATCGCTTCCCGCCCAGGCGGTTTTGACCAGCGGCGAGTGAGCAAGGGCTTTGGCGATCTTCAGGGCGTCCGCGTCGTTTGCCGCGCCTTCGATGCGCAACTCGACCACGTGCGTTACGCCCTCGCCGTCGGCAACGATCTGCTTCGCCAGCGACGTGCACACGCCGGTCAGGGCCGCGGCGAATGCCGCATGGTTGCCGGGGATTGCCGCGCCGCTTGCGCCGGAGGCGAGCAGAAGAACGGTGTCGTTGGTTGAAGTATCGCCGTCGACCGAGATGCGATGGAAGCTCGATTCGATGGCGGCATTGAGATAGCTCTGCAGGTGAGCAGGCTCGATGGTTGCGTCCGTGATGACGTAAACGAGCATCGTCGCGTGCGGCACCAGCTGAGGATGGATCATGCCCGCGCCCTTGCACAGCGCGGCGATGCGCACTTCTCTGCCCTCGATTTCGAGCTGCGCAAAGGCAGTCTTTTCCGATGTATCGGTGGTCAGGATCGCCTGCGCCACGTCGAAAAAATGACCCGGCTCGCTTCCCAGCCGCGCGGCAAGATCGGGCAGCGCGGCGATCACTTTTTCGGCCGGCAAGGGAACTCCGATGATGCCCGTCGACGAGGGAAACACTTCTTCTGGGCGGCAGCCGACGATTTGCGCGGCGACGGCGCAGGCGGTGCGCGCGGCGTCGATCCCCGCCTGACCCGCGGCGCAGTTGGCGTTGCCGGCGTTCATCATGACAACGCGGACCTGTCCGGCGGTAGCGCGAAGATGCTCCTTGTCGAGGGCGAGCGGCGCAGCCTGCACGCGATTCGCGGTGAACATCGCCGCGGCGCTGGCCGGCTTATCGGCAACAATCAGCGCAAGATCCGCGCGACCGCTTGGCTTCAATCCCGCGGTAGTCGCGCCGAAACGGAATCCTTTGGGGATGAGGACCTGACCTGCTTCGCTCATGGAGGCAACTCCACTAATCTAGTGTCCAGCAATGCAGGTGCGCAACATTCCCTGCAACTGTCATCCTGACCGACCGGAGATGGAGCCAAGCGACATGGAAGGGAGCGTGGTGTCCTTTACGTTCGTATCCGATAAAAAGAAGCAAACGCAGATTCTTCGCTTACTACCCCCGCGCTCCACCCCAAAGAGCAAAAATCACTCTATGGGGACCCCGGCGGAGGATTGGGGCCCCGTGCGCTCAGAAGGACAGTCGTGGTCTTTCAGATAACTCCAGGGACGGGACATTGGCAGATGAGGGGATCTCGACGATTGCCGGCTGAAATCGATGCGGCCCAGTTTCTCGACTTGCGCCATGTAAACGTGGCGCGCGGCGAGCGCGTGGTGCTGCACGACGTGAATCTCTCCATTCGCTCCGGCGAGCATGTCGCCATCCTGGGCCCCAACGGCTGCGGCAAAACCACGCTCATCATGGCCATGACCTGCCAGGTTTATCCCATCGTCCGGCCGGGAATGAATGTGCGCATCTTTGGTCGCGAGCGCTGGATCTGACCGAGTTGCGCAAGCACTTCGGAGTGGTGGGCGCGGAGC
>JASHTH010000605.1 GCA_030040655.1 Acidobacteriaceae bacterium
GCATTTGACGTGCTGTTGTACTTGGTCCAGAATCCCGGGAGAATCCTGACTCGCGACGAACTGCTGAAGAATGTCTGGCCCGACACTTTTGTGGACGAGAACAGCCTCGCCCAAAGCGTCTCCGCGCTGCGACGAGCGCTCGGAGAGAAGCCGGGCGACAACAGCTATATCGCCACCCTGCCGGGGCGGGGATACCAGTTCATTTCGCCGGTCCGGATCGCTGCCCCGGATCGTCCCGGCACGATCTCGGATGCCGGAACCGCCGACGGCAATGCTCCCAGCCGGCTGCTTCTCCAACAGCACACGATCAGGACCAGCGTCACCATTGAAGAGAAGGAACAGCTCCGGCCGCTGCGCTCCGGCAAATCCTGGGCAATGATCGGAACCGGCTCTCTGCTGCTGGTCGCCGCTATTTTATTGGTGATTGGTTATGTCGCGCGCCTTCGCTCCGCCCACCGGCTGAGCGAAAGAGACATTGTGGTTCTGGCGGACTTTACCAACGGCACCGGCGATCCGGTTTTCGACGACACGCTGAAGACGGCCCTGGAGATTTCCCTGGCCCAGTCTCCCTTCATCAATCCCCTTTCTGAGAATAGGGTCAGAACCACGCTGCAACTCATGGCCCGACCGGCCGAGACGAGAATTGGCCCCGACGTCGCGCGGGAGATCTGCCAAAGAGCGGCAGGCAGGGCATTTATCGCCGGGTCAATTGCGCAACTAGGGAGCCAGTATGTGGTGACCCTGGATGCCTCGAATTGCCAGAGCGGGGACACGATGGCAAAGGAGCAGGTCACCGCCGACGCAAAAGAGAAAGTGCTCGATGCGTTGGGCAGGGCGACCTCGAAGTTGCGCGCCGAGCTCGGAGAGTCGCTGTCTACCGTGCAGAAATTTGATTTACCTCTGGTTCAGGTCACCACCCCTTCGCTCGAAGCGCTGAAAGCATTGAGCCAGGGGGAGAAGTTTCTTTACCGGAAAGACCCGGCTTCGGCCCTGCCGTATTTTCAGCAAGCTCTGGAGCTTGATCCAAATTTTGCGATGGCTTACGTAGAGTTAGGAAATACCTACTACAGTCTGAACGAAATGGGGCGAGCCAGGAGTTACTTTGCCAAGGCATTCTCGCTGCGAGACCACACCAGCGAACTCGAACGCCTGCAGATCGCCGCAGAGTACTACTCTTATGGAACCGGCGAACTGGACAAGGCGGTGCAAGCTTTTCAGGAAAACATCGAGTACAAACAACAAGGCACTGTGTACCTTGGCCTGGCCGACGCCTATTCACGGCTCGGGCAGTACGAAAAAGGCGCAGAGGCCGCGCGCAGCATGCTCGCCCAGAATCCGGAGAGCAATTTCGCCCTCTTCGATCTCGCTTCCGACGATCTGGCTCTGCAGAATTTCGACGGCGTGAGACAGGTCATCGCGCAGGCGCAAGCCCGAGGGATCGATGGATCCTTTCTGCATGTCGAGCAGTATCTGCTCGCTTTTTTACAGGCGAACTTGGATGAGATGGCGAAGGAACAACGATGGTTCGCGGAGCAGCGGATCTACGAGAACACCGGAGCCTCCCTGGCGGCCGATACCGATGCGTATGCCGGTCATATGAAAGAAGCCGGCAGACTGACACGCCTCGCGGCTGACTCTTCTCTACGGTCGGATAACAAGGAAGACGCTGCAATGTACCTGGCCAATCAGGCTTTGCAGCTGGCCGCTTATGGGAGGCCCGCCGAGGCCCGAGAGTCAGCGGCCGAGGCGTTGCGGCTGGACCCCAATCACTTCGGAGTTGCGGTCCAGGCAGCCCTGGCGTTTGCCATGACGGGACAAACCGCGCGAGCTGAAAGTCTGGCCCAGGGCCTGGAAAAGAGCTTTCCCGTGAACACGCAGGTGCAATTGCTCGGGATACCGATGATTGAGGCACAACTGCAGCTCGGCCAGCGGAAGCCACAGGCTGCTCTCGATTTGCTTCGTGCAGGATTGCCGGTCGAATTCGCCAACACCCCATTCACTAGCAATAATCTTTCCTGCCTTTACCCGACTTACCTGCGCGGACAGGCATACCAGGCTGCCGGCCAGGCTATCGCCGCCGCGGCCGAATTTCAGAAAATCCTCGAACACAATGGAATTGTTGGGAATTGCTGGACGGGAGCTTTGGCGCATCTGGGCCTGGCCCGCGCGAACGCTTCGCAATCAGAAACATCGACGGGCTCGGACGCCGATGCAGCGCGCGCAAGAGCGCTGGCCGCTTACAAGGATTTCCTAGACCTGTGGAAGGCTGCGGATCAGGACATCCCGATCCTGAAGCAGGCCAGGGCAGAGTATGAAAAACTCAACTCTGACAGGCAGTAAGATTCCCTCGGCAGAGCCCGGGGGAACTCCCGGGTTTATTAGAGAGCGTGGTCGGGAGTTCCAAGGAGTGATAAGGAGCCGTAAATAGGAATCTGCGATTTGCCGACACCGCAGGCGCCCCAAAACTTGCAGGGCACACGTTGGCCGATCAGCGCATGAGGGGCCTCGTAGAGTTCTGAAGGTTTCATTGAATCGGGATCCTTTTCAAGGAAGGGAATCGGAAGAACGCTCTTGAAAAAGGCAGCACGACGGCATGCGCGAGTGGGCACGCCAGCGCTGAGGTCATTCGCTAGGTTGCGAAGTCAGCGTCGCACCCGGTCTTGTCACACGATTGGCGATTCATCGGAAAGCTGTCGCCGGCTGTCCTCTAAAAACCTCGCGCAATGTCGACTTCGCGGTAGGAATCCCGCGCGTCATGGCGCTCAGCTTGAATGTTCATTCCTTACGGGCGATTCTGCGCCACAGCCGTCGCCGTGGCGCGGGGCCAATCTGCCGTGCGCTTCCCGAATACAAGGGACTAAGAGTTCGGCGCTGCGACATCACGAATGAACTGCCGCAGCACTTATATGCGCATAAAGATATCCCTGGGTCTGTTCGCGGCGAGGGTACGGGGCCGTTCAGCAAACGGGCACTTCAACGAATCGTACCGGTGCTCCGGTGCGTTGTTCGACCATCTCTGGAGTGACACCGTCAGCGAGTTCAAGGACTTCGAAGCCCTCCGGCGTGATGTCAAGGACGCAGAGGTCGGTAATGATGCGGTTGACCACACCTTTGCCCGTGAGCGGCAGGGCGCATTCACGCAGCAGCTTGGGCACTCCGCCAGGGCCATTGTGCTCCATGATGACGATCACGCGGCGCACACCCGAGACCAGATCCATGGCGCCGCCCATGCCTTTGACGCGCTTGCCGGGAATCATCCAGTTGGCAAGGTCGCCCTTCTCGGAGACTTCCATGGCGCCGAGGATGGCGAGATCGATGTGGCCGCCGCGAATCATGGCGAAGGAGTCGGCGCTGGAAACAATGGACGCACCGGGAACAACGGTGACCGTTTCCTTGCCGGCGTTGATCAGGTCGGCATCGACCTCGGCCTCAGTAGGGAACGGGCCCATGCCAAGGAGACCGTTCTCCGATTGCAAGGTGACGGTCATTCCCGCCGGAATATAGTTGCTGAC
>JASHTH010000078.1 GCA_030040655.1 Acidobacteriaceae bacterium
CCGATGCGTTGGCCTATGAGGCTGCGGATGCTCGGCTTTGACATTTCTTGGCGCACGACCGGCGGCGCATACTTCATCTCAATGTGACTCGGCACCCGACAAACGCGCGGGTGATCCAGCCAACTGCGCTAGGCCTTTCCCTACGATTCCGTGGCGCGACATCTCATCTTCGATCACGGCGTCGCCTTCAATGGCGAAGTAGTCGAAATGAACCAAGGGAAGAGTAGCCGGTTACTCAGCCGGATCGATGATCAACGGACCTCAACGGGTGAATTGGCGATTGTGCGCACGTGGAGATTTCGGATGACCGGCTCGGAGATTGCTGGACCCAAACTCGTTTTTCAAAGAACCCCTCCTTTGATCGGCGTGGAAGCGGGAGCAATGAATCTTGTTCCCGGCGACGTACCGATGATCACGCCGCCAGACATGGTGTCTCACGCTTCTTGATTACCAGACATCACGCAATCGGTCAGGTAGATCTTCGAGCCGTGTCCGGGCAAGGATTCGGTTGCGACGGCGGTGGGGCGGCTAAAAGGCTTGCCATTTCTCATGCTTGTGGTAGAGGCTGATTCAACCACAGGGAAGCCTCCCCAGCTTCCCGTCACAACCCGGGAGGCGTCAATGAAATCTCTCAGGCGAATCAGTGTATTTGTGTCCTTGTCGCTAGCCGGAACGGCAGCGCTGGCGTCGACACCGTCAAATATCGTCTCCGCTTGCTACAACAAGACCAGCGGCGAGCTGCGCATCGAGAGCAAATCTTCACCATGCACTTCCAAGGAGGTCGCAATCAGCTGGAGCATTGTGGGGCCCAAAGGGCCAACGGGCCCGGCCGGAGCCAAAGGGGCGACAGGACCTCGCGGAGAAGCCGGCCCCCTGGGGCCCAAGGGCCCGACTGGGCCGACCGGTGCCACGGGCCCCGCAGGCCCGGCAGGACCTGCTGGGCCTGCCGGCGCAACAGGACCCACCGGTCCGGCCGGAGCCGCGGGCCCGCAGGGCCCGGGCGGGTTTAATGGAGTTGCCGTCTTTGGGTCGAATGGCAGTTTCCAGGCCGGCCCGACAATTTCGCATGTGATGGTTGAACTGGTAGGCGGAGGCGGCGCAGGCGGATTCGGAATTCAAGTCCTTCCCGGTGGCGCGGGTGGAGGCGGAGCCTACACAAAGGCATTCGTGACCGTCAATCCCGGAGAAACGTACAACGTCGTCGTTGGACAGGGCGGAGTGGGAAACGTCGCCGGAACCGGGAATGCAGGTGGGACCTCGCAGTTTGAAGACGACCAAGCGAACGTACTGGCTTATGCAAATGGCGGATCCGGCGGCAAGGAAGAAGGCGCATCGGGAGACGGAGGGACGGCCGCGACCGGCGGCTCGATAGTATTCGCGTCTCCCGGCACCAACGGCAATGGGGCCACGCCAAGCGGCATCGTCCTCGCGCCGAACGGTACATCCTATGGTGGCGGCGGCCTGTCGGGGGTAAACAATTCGGGGAATGCAGGTCTGGTGATCCTGTGGTGGTAAAGACTCCATCTCTAAGCTCAATTACCTAATTGGGGGAAGTGGACGCTGATTTTAGAGGATGTGGAGGTTGTGGAATCCGGCAGCGCACATTTCGGACCAGCGAATGCTCCGAATTGGCGGTGAACCGCCAGGAGTCCGAAGGCAGGTGCTGAGACGCGGCAGCCATGCTAAAAGAGCGGGAATGGCAGGCTGGCGGCTTCGCCTCGCCGGGTCGGCCGCCGGTTGATGAACCATCCGCTGTCTTAGAGCAGGCGTTGATCCTCACCGTGCGAACCGCGCCTCGATGGGGCTCCTGTGACGGGAGACCGGCCGTTCCTGATTGCTCCCTTAGCCTCGGCGTGTTACAAGCAAGAAACAGGCATGAGCGCCGGCCACCCCATCGAAATTGAATCCCTATTCGGGGAATATTTACTCGATCACGCCTTCGACGAAATGCGCGCGGCGAACGGCGATCTGCGCGCGCATTATCGCGCACTGGCCGAAACGCTGGCGCGCCTGCCCGAGGACGAGTTGCAGCGCCGCAAGCAGTCGGCCGACCTCGCGTTTCTCACCCAGGGCATCACGTTTACCGTGTACGGGCGCGATGAAGGCACGGAGCGCATCTTTCCCTACGACCTGGTGCCCCGCCTAATCACGGCCGTGGAGTGGGACCGAATCGAGCGCGGGCTCACGCAACGCATCACCGCGCTCAACCTTTTTCTGCGCGATGTCTACTCCGAAGCGAAGATTCTCAACGACCGCGTCGTGCCGCGCGAGCTCGTCTATAGCTGCAAGCACTATCGCCGGCAGATGCGCGGGCTGCAGGTCCCGCGCAACGTGTATATCGCCGTGGTGGGCACAGATCTGCTGCGGCTCAACACCGGCGAGTTCGTCGTGCTCGAAGACAATCTCCGCGTGCCCTCGGGCGTGAGCTATATGCTCACCAACCGGCGCGTGATGAAACGGACATTTCCGCGGCTCTTCCACAGCTACGGAGTACGGCCCATCGAGCACTATCCTCAGCTACTGCTCTCCACGCTGCGCTCGCTCGCGCCCGAGGGCCGTCCGGAGCCGAACATCGTGCTGCTCACGCCGGGCGTGTTCAACTCGGCCTACTTCGAACACACCTATCTCGCGCGCCAGATGGGCACCGACCTGGTGGAAGGCCGCGACCTGGTGACGCACGACAATACCGTCTATACGCGCACCACCAACGGCCTCAAGCGCGTAGACGTGATCTATCGCCGCGTCGACGACGATTTCAGCGACCCGCTCGTCTTCCGTTCCGATTCCACCCTAGGTTGCGCGGGGCTCTTTAATGCGTGCCGCGCGGGTAACATAACGGTCGCCAACGCATTTGGCACCGGTCTTGCCGACGATAAGGCGCTCTACGCCTACGTGCCGCGCATTATCAAGTACTATCTCGGTGAAGAAGCGATTCTGCCCAACGTGGAGACTTATCTGATGACGGACGAGAAAGAGCGAAAGCACGTACTGGCAAATCTCGATAAGCTCGTGGTCAAGGCCGTAGGCGAAAGCGGCGGCTACGGCATGCTGATCGGGCCGCACTCGACCGCGCGCCAGCGCCAGGAGTTCGCCGCGCAGATCGAAGCCAATCCGCGCAACTACATCGCGCAGCCCACGCTCGATTTTTCCCGCGCGCCGTGCCTCATTGGCAACGGTCTCGAGCCGCGGCACGTGGATCTGCGGCCCTACATTCTCTTCGGAGACAAAATCAACATCGTTCCCGGCGGGCTCACGCGCGTAGCGCTCGAGAAGGGCTCGCTGGTTGTGAACTCGTCGCAGGGCGGCGGCAGTAAAGATACATGGGTCCTGGAATAAGTGTGAAGATGAGGCGCCCCATCCTTGGCGCGTTCTTGTTCTTGCGCCAAGGGTGGGAACTGCACTAGAAGAGGAACGATGCTTTCGCGGGTTGCCGACAGCCTTTACTGGATGAGCCGCTACCTGGAGCGGGCGGAGAACACCGCGCGACAACTCGATGTAACCATCAGCCTGATGCTCGACCCCGGCGGCGCCAGCGCCGAGTCGCGCTGGCAGCGGCTGATGGCATCGCTGGGCAAGCCGCCGGGCATGGAGTGGGATGGCGACCTCGAATCGATGGCCAACCGGCTCATCTTCGACGGAGCCAACCGCGCATCGGTGACGTTTTGTGTGCTCAGTGCGCGCGAAAACGCCCGCCAGGTGCGCGAAGAGCTCTCCAGCGAGCAGTGGCAGCGGCTCAACAGGCTCTACCATCAGATTCGCTCGCCCGGCGCGCAGGCGCAGTTCAACTCGAGCATCAGCGACATGCTGGCCGCGGCGATTGACGGCATTCACCTGTTCAAAGGCGTGAGCGACACGACCATGATTCACGGCCAGGGCTGGCAGTTCATCCGCTTGGGCCGGTATCTCGAGCGCGTTTACGCTACCGCTACGCTGCTCGAGGTCTACCAGCCGGAGTTGATTCATGTCCCCGAGCGCGAGCGCACAGGCTACCAGTATCTCGAGCTGGTGGGACTGCTGCGCTGCTGCACTTCGTTCGAAGCGTACTGCCAAGTGTATACGGCCGATCTTTCGCCGGAACGCATTCTCGAGTTCCTGCTGCTCAATCGTGACTTTCCCCATGCCATTCGCTACACCGTCGACGGCATCCGCCACGCCATCGAGTCCATCCAACGAACGGGCGGGCGCAGGCCGCCGGACGAGCTCACTGCGGTAGTCGGCAAGCTGCACGCGATGCTCGGCTACGCCACCATCGGCGAAATCCTGGCCGGCAATACGGCGGCGTTTCTGCATTCCATTCGTGAGCAGTGCGTGCGCATTCACGAGCTCGTTTACCGGCACTATGTCCATTACTCCATTCACTCCGCGCTGGCGGTTTA
>JASHTH010000606.1 GCA_030040655.1 Acidobacteriaceae bacterium
GTCGGTTCGAGCAGGCCCATCATGGCCATACGCATCTCGTCTTGCAGTTCGTAAATGATCGAGTGCAGGCGGATGTCGACGCTCTCCTGCTGTGCCAGCTCCGCCGCTTTGCGCTCCGGCCGCACGTTGAAGCCGATGATGATGGCGTTCGAAGCCGAAGCCAGCAGCACATCGCTCTCGGTGATGGAGCCGACGCCGGAGCGAATCACCTTGATGCGGACCTTTTCGGTCGACATGCGCACTAGCGAGTCGGCCAGCACTTCCACCGATCCGGTGACATCGCCCTTGATGATGAGCGCGAGGTCCTTCACGCCTGCCTGGCGAATCTGCTCCGCCAGTCCTTCGAGCGAAACGCGCGAGCTCTTGGCCAGTTGCGCTTCGCGCTCCTTCATCTTGCGGTACTGCGCAATGCCCTTGGCCCGGTCGCGATCGGCGACGACGAGGAAGGTGTCGCCGGCGTCGGGCATCGCTTCCAGGCCCAGCACTTCGACCGGCGTCGATGGGCCGGCTTCCTCGAGCGAGCGACCGCGGTCGTCGAACATGGCGCGCACCTTGCCGAAGGTGTTGCCCACGATGTAGCTGTCGTTCAGGCGGAGTGTTCCGTCCTGCACCAGCACCGTGGCCACGGCGCCGCGCCCGCGATCGAGCTTGGCTTCGAGAACCGAGCCGACCGCCTTGCGTCCCGGCGTGGCCTTGGGCGCATCGAGATCGCTGCGCAGGCAGATCATCTCCAGCAACAGGTCCAGGTTCTGCCGCTTTTTTGCCGAAACCTCGACAAAGATGGTCGATTCCTCGCTGCCGCCGGCCCATTCTTCTGGAACCAGCCCGCGGTCGGCGAGTTGCTTTTTTACGCGCTCGGGGTTGGCCTCCGGCTTGTCGATCTTGTTGACGGCCACGATGATCGGGACTTCAGCCGCCTTGGCGTGATCTATGGCCTCCAGCGTCTGCGGCATCACGCCATCGTCTGCGGCGACGACGATAACAACGATATCGGTGACCTTGGCGCCGCGCGCGCGCATGCGAGTGAACGCCTCGTGGCCGGGCGTGTCGAGAAAGACGATCTCGCGGCCGGAGACCGGCGAGCCTTCCTTGGTGAAACGAACCTTGTAGGCGCCGATGTGCTGGGTGATGCCGCCGGCTTCGCCTCCGGCGACGTTGGTCTCGCGAATGGCGTCGAGCAGCGAGGTCTTGCCGTGATCCACGTGTCCCATGACCGTAACAACGGGAGCGCGCGGCACCTCGAGCTCGTCGGCGTTGGGTGCCTCCAGGACTTCTTCGAGGGCTTGGTTCTCGAGCTCTTCTTCGTAGCTGATGACCTTGGCCGCGGCGCCGAACTTGGCGGCGACGTCTTTCACCATCTCGGCGTCGAGCGACTGGTTCACGGTGACAAAGACACCGCTCATGAGCAGCGAAGCGATCAAATCCTTGGCGCGAATTTCGAGCTTCTCCGCCAGGTCCTTGACGCTGATGCCTTCGGTGACCGTGATCTCGCGGGTGATGGGCATCGGCTCGGCGCCGAACTGCGGCCCGGCATACCGTGGCGGCGGCACAAAGCCCTTCATGGGGCCTTCTTTGGTCTTCGGATATTGCTGGCCCCTGCCGCCGCGGCCGCGGGAGGAAGCGCGTTGCGGACGCCCCGCCTCAGTCGGCGGCGGCAATGCCCCCGGGCTCGGACGAGGACCACCCATGCCCGGGCGAGGCCCGAAGCCTGGCCGTGCGCCAAAGCCCGGTCGACTGCCGGGCCCACCCGGTCCGGTGCCGGCGAATCCGCCCGCCGATGCCCGCGTAGGATGCTTGGGGCGCGGCCCGCCCGCGAACTGGCCGGGTGCGGCGCCGGGCCCGCTCATACGTTGCGGCACGCCGCCCGGAGTTGCGCCTGCGGCGGGCCTGCGATCGAAAATGGGCTTGCCGCGCTGAATTCCCGCTGGAGCCGCGGCAGGAGCGCTGCCTGCGGCTGCACCGGTGGGCGCTTTGTAAACGGGCCGTGGGCCGGTTTGCGGCATAACCACGCGACGAATGGGCACAGAGATGGCCGGCGCTTGGGCTTGAGCAGGAGCGCGCTGCACAACCGCATCGGCTGCGGGAACCGGAGCCGAAGGCGCGACTTCGACAGGCGAAACAGGCGCTTCGGCCGCGGATTCGGCAATCGGCACCTCATCCGCAATCAGAACTGCGGCTTCGTTCACCGCGGCGGTCAACGTCTCCGCAATCGGCGAAGGCAGTACCGGTGTCGGAGCCGCAGCTTCGGCGGCGGGGATCTCCCTGGCTGCGGGCATCGGCGGCGCCGTGACGGAAGGGGCGACCGGCTTGGACACGGCTGCCTGGGGCTCGACGGGGCGCACCTGCGCTGGCGGCTTCACCACCACCGTCTTCAGGGGCGGGGCGGCCGCAACCGCTGAACGCGGCGATGCTGCAACTCCCGCAGGCGCTTTGGCGACGATGGGTCCGGCCGGCGGCCGAGACGCGATCGCCGGCGGAGCAGGCGGTGGGGCGATGACCGAAGGCGCCGGCCGAGGCTGAGGGACAATTTTCCGCGGCTCGGGACGTGGGGGAGCCGCAGGCGGCGCTGCAACGGCCGCCGGCGGCGCGGGCCGGGCTGGCGCAGGCGTTGCCGCCGGCGTGGGTTGCGGCCGCGCTGCCATGTGGGCATGCCGCGCCTCCTCCTCTTCTTCCTTCTTTTTGGCCAGCACAGCCTTCAGCACGTCCCCAGGCTTGGAAACGTGGGAGAGATCGATCTTCGGAGTAATACCCTGGGACGCACGAGCCGCCTGCGCAGGCGCATGGGCGACAGATTTCGTTCCGCGCTCAAAGTGCTCGCGAACCTTCTGTGCTTCTTCCTCGTCGAGAGAACTCGAGTGGGTCTTGCCATCGGCCAGACCTAGCTCCGCCAGCCAGTCGAGAATCTGCCGGCTCTTGACTTCCATCTCCCGCGCGAGATCGTTGATTCGAACCTTGCTCATCCGCCTCTTTTCCGAGTCTGTTCCAAAGCCCTGACGCAAAACCTGAGATCGTGTCGAGCGGTTGCACAGTTCCATGCCCAGTTTCGGGCGTGGTTCAAGGTGGCTCCTTCTTGAGGAAAGAGCCACTTGGCTTCACTGGCTCCAAGGCATAGCAACTGTGGAACCGCTGTCGTCGCTCATAGCTACCTCATGCAATGGCGGTTGTTGAACTTTGCTGCCGTAACGCGATCGGCCAGGCGCGAGTCGCCGCGCCGGCCGTTTAGTCTTCATTGCGTTTCGTCGCCGTCTCGTCGATCTCCCGGTCGAGCGGCTCCACGTCCTCCGGATCAGGAACGTTTTCGATGTTCAGCTCCGCTGCAGTCATGCCTTCCGCTGCGGCCTGATCTTCCGCCAGCGATTCGGTGCGGGCATCGGAGCGAGCCATTTCGTCGTTTTCCGCGCCGGCCGAGCGAACCATCTCTGCTTCCTCGATCACCTCGCTGGAATTCTCCTGCCCGGATTCGACCAGTTCGGCGGCTGCGTCCGCATTGAGTCTCTCCGCTTCGCCCGGCCTTTCCTGCACGGCCTCTTCCGCCGATAGGCTCTTCTCTTCGCTCGCGTCTGCTGTTTCGGCGGGCTGCGCCTCTTCGCCTTCTTCGAAATGGCCGAAGTAATGGCGCACGGCCACGCTGATCCGCTCCAGCGTCTTTTCGCCGATGCCCGGAATCTCCTCGAGCTGCTCCGGCGTCATGTCGGCCAGCGCCTCCACGGTGGTAATGCCGGCGGCCACCAGCTTCTGGATAATGGCTTCGCCGAGCTCGGTGACCTGCTCGATCGGCGTGGATGGACCGCCGGAGAGCGCCTGCATCTGCTGCTCGACTTCCTGGCGCTTCTCCTCTTCGCTCTTGATGTCGATCTTCCAGCCCAGCAGCTTCGCCGCCAGGCGCACGTTCTGGCCCTTCTTGCCGATGGCCAACGAAAGCTGCGTATCGTCGACGATCACTTCCAGCTGTTTTTCGCCCAGGTCGACGATCGAGACCCGGCTCACTTTGGCCGGCTGCAGCGCCTTTTCGGCAAACGTGGTGATCTCTTCGCTGAACTCGATGATGTCGATCTTTTCGCCGCGCAGCTCGCGGATGATCGACTGCACGCGCATGCCTTTCATGCCCACGCACGCGCCCACCGGGTCCACGTCCTTGTCGCGGCTCATCACCGCGATCTTGGTGCGCTCGCCGGCCTCGCGCGCAATAGCGCGAATGACCACGGTGCCGTCGTAGATCTCCGGGACTTCGGACTGGAAGAGGTTCTGCACCAGCTCCGGCGCTGCCCGCGAGACGATCACCTGCGGGCCCTTGGCGGCCCGGTCGACCTTCTGCAACACCACTCGCACACGCTCGCCGATCGAAAACTGTTCCAGCCGCGACTGTTCGCGCTTGGGGCATCGCGCCTCGGCTTTGCCCAGGTCGTAGATGATGTCCTGGCCTTCGAGGCGCTTCACCGTCGCCGTCAGCACTTCCTTTTCGCGGTGCGCGTACTCGTTGAAGATGGTGTCGCGCTCGGCCTCGCGGACTTTCTGGAAGATGACCTGCTTGGCTAGTTGCGCGGCGATGCGGCCCAACGGCGTAGTGTCGCGATACAGCCGGATTTCGCTGCCCACTTCCGCGCCGGGGGCGAGTTCGTTGGCTTCCTCGAGCGTGATCTGGTTCAGCGGGTCCTCGATCCGGTCTTCGTCGGCCACCACCGTCTTGTAGATGTAGGCCGTAATCTCGCCCGTCTCCTTGTTCAACTCGCCGCGCATGTTTTCCTGCGTCTTGTAGTACTTGCGCGTGGCGAGCGCGATCGCTTCCTCGACCGCGCCGACGACGATCGCCGGTTCGATTCCTTTTTCGTGGCTCAATGCCTCGATGCTCTGGTACAAAGCGCTGGACATACCTTCTTGCCTTCTCAGTTCTTGATTCGCAGGGAGCGTTTTCAGGCTCCTCGCCGCTTCAGTTGGATGCAATCCCTCGGGTTGCTCCATGCTCTCCGGCTCTCCGCCGAGAGGAGAGAATGGGAAACCTCAAAATTCCGGAACCAGCCGCGCTTTCTCGATGTTCGCGAGCGCGATCTCAACCGTCCGTGTGCCGACCTTCCGGTCCTTGCCCGTCGCGGCGGGCTTCACCGCGCCCAGATCCAATGCGATCGTGCCGGCGCCTTCGCTTGCCGTCAGCCGCCCCTGCCAGTGCCGGTTACCGGCGATCGGCTCGAAGGTCTGCACCTTCACCTGGCATCCGGAGAAGCGCTGGAAATCTTCCGGCCGGCTCAGCTTGCGATCCAGGCCCGGTGAACTGGCTTCGAGCGTGTATTGCCCGCCCGGGACCAGGTCTTCGACGTCGAGCAGCACGCCGAAATCCCGGCTGAATTCGGCGCAATCTTCGTGCGTCACGCCGGAAAGCTGCTCGATACTGAGCCGCCCCTCGACCAGCCGCTCCGGGAGCCCTTGGCCACCTGCCGCCAGCTCCGCCTTTAGCCGTTCGCGGCCCGCGGCGTTCTTTTCCAGGTACACTCGAAGGGTCCGGTCTTTTGCCGATCCGCCAAATTCCACGTCGACAACGTCCAGCCCGTGCGAGGCTGCTACCCTCACCGCCGCCGACCGGATTGCTTCCAGATCCACCGCCATCGCTTGCCGCGCGCCCATCAAAAAGCCGACGCGAAATCGAAACTCGAAGACCGCGTCGCCGGCAACTTGCCTGCAATCGGCGCCAAGGTCGATCCAACTGCCCGATGCTCGCAGGGAAAGCGGCCTGTGAGACAGGCAAAGAATCTTGCCAAATAAAAAGTGGGCTGTGAGCCCACTCATCTCTCCGCCAGCCGGCAGACCCACGGCAAACCAGGCGGACAAACTCGTATGCATACCTAGAATACGGCGAAATGCGGGGAAATACAACGTGCGCGGATGTAGAGCGCCGGTTTACCAGAGCCGTCGCACCCCAAACACCTCGAGCTGCGCATCCGGGCTCAGCACCGGAACATCGAGCGCCAGCGCCTGGGCGGCAATCATGCGGTCAAAAGGATCGCGGTGATCCGCTACCAGCCGGCCTGTGCGCAGAGCTGCCGCAGCGTCAATCGAGAGCAGGCTGTAGCCGGCGGCGTCCATCACATCGAGAAAATTCCGCTCCAGCTTTTCAGCGCCAGGCAGCCGGCCCAGCCGAACCTTAGTCGCAATCTCCCACGCCGATGCGGCAGAAACCAGGATCTCGTTCGCTTCGTCGGCGATCAACTCGAGCGCATCGCGGCTCAACGCAGAAGGGGACATCGTCGCCCAGATCACCGTGCAGGTATCGAGCAGCAGCTTCACTCATCCGATCCATTCCAAAGTTTGAGCTCGTCGTCCGGCAGCGGCTCGAAAAACTCCTTGGGGAGAACGAATCCAGGGTTCTCGAGCGCTCCGAGCCGCTTTTTCTTTGCGGGAGGAATGCCCTCAAGACGCGCCACCGGCCTCCGCTCGCGTCCTGAAGTGATGATGACCTCCTCGCCGTTTTTTGCCCGTTTTAGCAGCCCGGACAACGCCGTTTTGGCTTCAAAGATGGTCACCTTGGCCATGGAAGTCTCCCGAACTGCTAAGTTATCTTAGCTAACTTCTTGATGCGAATTCAAGTCCCGTTCTCGCCGGGAAACCCAATGAAGCCCCTCCGGCCATTCAGGGCCTTTGCTCAACGATGACTTAAGTAACTGATGAAATGCCACTTAGGTTGTACTTCGTACGACTTCCGCGGCAGCCATACTGGATGTCATGCTTCCCCGGCAACTTGTTCGTCCCGCGTTCATTCTGCTCGGCGCAGCCGTGTTTCTTGCGTCGCCCGACCGGGCATGCGCCAATTCCGCCCCGGCAATCGCCGCCGGCGGGCTGGTGCCGCATCGCGAGGCTCACATTACAGTCGCGAAAGAAGTGGTCCGCATTAGCGACCGGAAAGTCATCGTCGAGTACGACTTCCGCAACGACGGCGCATCCGATCTGAATGCCGAGCTGGATTTCGCGGTTCCTCCTTACCAGAACCAATGGGACGCGATGGATCCGGCGTTGCAGTCGTTTCGCAATCTGAGAGTCTGGGCCGACGGAAAGCCGGTCGAATACCAAACCGAGGTCAAAGCCGAGCTCGACGGCCGCGACATCTCGAAAACTCTGCGCGAAGCAGGCGTCGATATCGCCACCTTCGGGCATCTGCAGATCGGCCGCGACCTGCACAACGCCACCCAGCGCGTCTGGGTGGCCGACTACGAGCGCCTGCCGGAGAAAGAGCGGAATCGCCTCGAAAGTGAAGGCATCTTCAAAGGCGGGGAGGGATATTGCGTGTACACGGTGCATCTGCGCTACCACTGGCTGCAGAGCTTTCCCGCGCACGGCGCAGTCCATATTCGCGAAGAGTATGTGCCGGTCGTCGGTTTTACCCAAGTCCCGGCCGATCCCGGCGCCTTTCAGGCCGCTTTGGCTCCGGCTGCCGGATCAACCAATGCCTGGCGCGAGGCCAACGCCGGAGATATCCGCAGCCAACTGGGCAACTTTTGCACCGACTCGCACTTCGTCCAGACGCTACTTTGGGCGCAGAAGGCATTCGCGGGAACGTGGGGCGAGGGGATGATTCCCCACTGGGTGGACTACACGCTCGATACAGAGATTCTTTGGCACAAACCGATCTCAGACTTCACTCTGATCGTCGACGTTCCGCCGCCGGCGAGCGGGCAGCAGACGCTCGTCAGCTTCTGTTCTCCGGGCATCGTCGACCGGCATGACACGGCGCATCCCCAGGTGCACTTGACCAACTACGTGCCGGGCACGGATCTGCACATCGGCTTCTTCAATGTGCCGCTGCAATCGCCGGGTGAGCCGGTGGCGGCAAGATAGCCGCGCCCTCCGTCACTTCCACAGAGAGGCTCGTCCCTCCGACGAGAACTCGCGCGGCGGGCCAATGCTACACTCAGCCATGTCCGCCGCACCTGCCCATCTTTCTATGTTTTCCAGGCGCACCGCAACTCTCGGCGACGCCGCTCGAGCAGCAAGCGAATACCTCGATTCGATCGAAGAGCGCCGCGTCGCGCCGTCATCTGAAGCCGTAGCTGCACTGGCTCCGTTTTGTGGGCCGTTGCCATTCGGACCCACTGCCCCCGAGGAAGTTTTCCGCCTGCTCCACACTCTTGGCTCGCCGGCCACGGTTGCCAACGCCGGCGGCCGCTACTTCGGCTTTGTAAACGGCGGTTGCGTGCCGGCGGCGCTGGCGGCTGCGTGGCTCGTGAGCGCCTGGGACCAGAACGCCGGCTTCCGCGTGCAATCGCCAGTTGCCATCGCTCTCGAAGATACGGCGCTGGAGTGGGTGAGGGAACTGCTCGGCCTGCCCTTGGGCTGCGCAGGCGCAATCGTGACC
>JASHTH010000607.1 GCA_030040655.1 Acidobacteriaceae bacterium
AGAGAGGAGATCTGCAACCAGTTGCCGCCGTCCGACGTGGACGCCGTCGCCTTCCAGCTCAACGTGCCCGGGCCGGTGCCGGCGTTGCGAATCGCGAAGGACTGCGAGGCGGGGTTCGTTCCGCCGGTGGCCTGGAAGAAGCTGATGGCGCCGGGAACGTCGTCGAAATAGGTCGACGTCGGCGCGTTCACGGTGAGAGTGACAGGAACGACCATGCTTTCGGCGCCGGCGTTGGCTTGGAGGATGATCTCCCCGGTGTACGTGCCTGCGGCGAGCGTCACAGCCGAGTCAACGGTGACGATCATCTGGTTGGGCGTGCCCACGCCGCAGCAGCCGTAGTTGCTTGGATTGATGGTGAACCAATTCCCGCCGCCGCTGAGGCTCGTGGCGGTTGCGCTGTAAGCAAAGCTTGTGCCTGTACTGGTGAAGTTGATGAGCTGGGGCAGCGGGTTCGCTCCGCCGAAAGTCTTGTTGAAGTTGAGGCCGTTCTCCTGGTGGAAGACGTTGGCGCCGACGGTGTAAACGACGGGAACCGTCACGCTATTGCCGTCCGCAGAGAGAATCACCTGTCCGACGAAGGTGCCGGCGATGAGACCCAGGCCGGGAAGTTTCGCGGGGTTCACAGAAACCTGCGGAACAGACGGCGCGGTGCCGCTGGCCGACGAGATGGAGAGCCATCCGCCGCCATCCGACGTGGTGACCGTTGCGGTCCACGCAAGCGCGCCGGTGCCGGCGTTGCGAATCTGCAACGGCTGCGAAGGTGGAGCAAATCCGCCGGTGGCCATCGAGTAGCTGAGCGCGCCGGGCAAGCTGTCGAAGTAAGCCGAGGTGCTCGGTTCAACGTAGAGTGTCACGGGAACGGTCAGGTTCATCAAGCCGGCCGAGGCATTGACGATGATCTCCGCCGAATAGGTTCCCGCGGCCAGAGTAGGCGCCACGCTCACGCTGGCGGTGATGTTATTGGGCGTGCCGACGCCGCAGCAGCCGAAGTTGCTGGGATTGATGGAAAGCCAGCTCCCGCCGGTGGAGTTGGCCACGATAGCGGAGTAAGCGAAGCTGGTTCCGGTGCTGGCCAGGGTGAAAACCTGAGGCAAAGGATTCGCTCCACCCTGCGTCATGGTGAAGCTGAGCGGATTCGACTGGTAGAAGACATTGGCGCCGATGATGAAGCTTACCGGAACGGAGATCTGCTGGCCATTCTGCTGCAGCAAGACTTCGCCGGTAAACGTGCCTGCGACCAGCCCGCCTCCGGGGACATTGGCTGGATTCATGCTGACCGTTGGCTCCGAGGGCGCGGTTCCGTTGTCGGAAGAGATGCTGAGCCAGTTTCCGCCGTCGGAGGTCGAAACTTCGGCGGTCCAATCCAGCGAACTTTGGCCGGCGTTGCGAATGGGCAGCACCTGCGCCGGTGGCGGGTTGCCGCCGGTCGCCATGTAGAAGGCCATCTGGCCCGGCGTGGCATCGAAGAACGTCGCCGTGGCCGGCTCGACCGTAAGTGTGACCGGGATCATCATCGCCTGCGTGCCCGAGGTGACGAGAACCTCGGCCGAGTACGTCCCCACGGCGAGAGTGATGGCCGGGCTGACGCTCACCGTGATTCCATTCGGCGTGCCGATGCCGCAGCAGCCGTAGTTGCTGGGGTTGATGCTCAGCCACGTGCCGCCCGTGGCGCTGATCGCGGTGGCGCTGTAAGCGAAGTTGGTTCCCGTGCTGGCAATGGTGATCGTCTGCGAGAGGGGATTGGCTCCGCCGAAGACTTTGGTGAAGCTGAGCGGGTTGACCTGGCGGAACGCCGCCGCGCTCACCGGGAGCGTGACTGGGATGGTGACGTTGCCGGTGGGCGACAGCAACTCGACCTGACCGATAAAAGTGCCTGCGACCAGTCCAGCACCCGGCACGTTGGCAGGATTGACGGAAACCGTAATGTCGTTGGGCCCAGAGCTGCTGGCTGAGCCGCTCGCCTGCGAGACGCTCAGCCAATTGCCGCCATCGGCCGTAGTCACCGCCGATGTCCAGGCCAGGTTGCCTGTGCCGGCGTTGCGGATCTGGATGTTCTGCGACGGCGGAGCATCGCCGCCCGTAGCCATGGAGAAGTTGAGCGCGCCGGCGACATTGTCGAGATAGGCGTTGGTCGGAGGATTGATCGTCATGGTGACGGGAATGCTGAGCACCTGGCCGTTGGCGTTGACGATCACCTCGGCCATGTAGGTCCCTGCCGCCAGGGTGATGGCCGGGTTCACGCTTACCTGGACGTTATACGGAGTGCCCAGGCCGCAGCAGCCGTAGTTGCTCGGATTGATGGAGAGCCAACTGCCGCCTGTCGAGTTCACCACCGCTGCGCTGAAGGCGAAAGAGGTTCCGGTACCGGTCAGCGTAATGTTCTGCGCCAGAGGGTTGTCGCCGCCGAAGGTTTTGACGAAGCTGAGCGGATTGACCTGTGCGAAGACATCGCTGCCCACGTAGACGGTGATGGGGACGGTTTCCGTATCGTCTGCGGAGGTAAAGAGGACCTGGCCGACGAAGGTTCCTGCCGTCAGGCCGCCGCCCGGAAGATTCGCCGGATTGACGCTGACCGTGACGTTGGAGGGCGCGGAGCCACTCGAAGACGAGATGCCTAGCCAGGATCCGCCGTCGGCGGTGCCGGTAGACGCCGTCCAGCTCAGCGTGCTGGCGCCGGCGTTGCGCACCTGGATTAGCTGCCCCGGAGGCGCATCGCCTTCGGTGGCCATGCTGAAGGTGAGGCCGCCGGCGATCTGGTCGAAATAGGTGTCGGTGGCGGCGTGGATGGTCAGGCTCACGTCGACCGTCATGGGCACGACACCGGTGGCCGTGAACTCGATTTGGCCGGTGTAATTGCCTGCGGCTAGAGTGATGGCAGGCGCGACGGTTACGGTAACTCCATAAGGCGTGCCCAAGCCGCAGCAACCGTAGTTGCTGGGGTTGATGCTCAGCCAGTTGCCGCCGCCATTGGTGCTGGCCGTGGCCGCGAAGGCGAAGCTCGTGCCGGTGCTGGCCACCGTAATCACCTGGCTCATGGGGTTGTCCAGGCCGAAAGTGGTCGTGAAGTAGAGTTGGGGAATCGTGGCAAATTCCGGGCTCGCCGCCCACATCCGCCCTCCGGCAACGACCGTCAAGACAAATATGACGAGTTGGAGAAATTGCCGTAAGCTCCGTCCTCGACGGCACACTGAGGCAGATGAAAGTGCTAGGAATCCCATTGCGTGGCAGGTATTCGGGCTGGTAGCCTCTTGGGAAACTTGCTCTCTGCATGCCGTCATGGCAGTCGTCCTTTCTGTTTAAGCGAACGCGGGCCTGCACAGGATCGGTGAATCGATCGAGTCGGCGGAACTCTGGTTTCTCCCCCGTAACCACCCATTGCGCAGATTGGTGCGCAAAATCGTCACGACCCTGCAATTTTTAGGGTTGTTCGGCAGGGCGCTATGATTGCGGAACTCGAAGATAGGGAATCGTTCGATAAAGTATTCAGCCTGGTCTACGAAGAGCTGCGCGGGTTGGCTGCCAATGTGCTGCGCAGCGAGCAGGGCAACCACCTGACGCCGACTACGCTGGTGCACGAAGCGTGGCTCAAGCTGGCGCACTCGCCGGAGCTGGCCCAGACTTCGCGATTGCACTTCCGGCGCATCGCGGCACGCGCCATGCGGCAGGTGCTGGTGGAAGCGGCGCGCCGTCGCAAGGCGGCGCGGCGCGGCGACTCGGATCTGCACGTCAGCTTCGACGAGGCGCTTCCCGGCGAAATTCCGCTTCCCGACGCCCGGGACATTCTTGCCCTCGATCACGCGTTGGACAGCCTGAGCCGCATCTCCGAGCGCCAGGCCCGGCTCGTGGAAGGGCGGTTTTTCGGTGGGCTGGAAGTGAGCGAGCTCGCCGAAATGCTGCAGGTCTCCGAGGCCACGATCACGCGCGAGTGGCGCTCGGCGCGGGCCTGGCTGGCGGTGGAGATCAAGCGCGCGCTGGCGGGTGGGCGCGACGCCAACGGCGGAGTTTTCTGAAGAGAGGAGGCGCCGGCGTGAACGAAACGCAGTGGAGTGCCGTGCAGGAAGCCTTTGCCCGTGCGATCGATCTGCCCACGCGCCTGACCGAGAGCCAGCGCCGCCAGGCGGTGCTCGAGCTTTGCGGCGGCGACAAGGAAATCTTCTCCGAAGTGATGCCCATGGTCGAGGAAGACGCCCGCGAGAATCCGCTGCTCGACGGCGGCCTCGACCGCGCCGCGCAGACATTCCTCGACCTCGGTGCGATGCCCTCCCTCGTCCAGCGCCAGATCGGCCCTTACCGCGTTTTGCGCCTGCTGGGCGAAGGCGGAATGGGCGTGGTCTATCTTGCCGAGCGCACCGACATCGGCGGCAGGGTCGCCATCAAGCTGCTGCGCGATGCCTGGCTCTCGCCGATGCGGCGGCAGCGGTTCCAGGCGGAGCAGCACACGCTCGCCCGGCTGAACCATCCCTCCATTGCGCGCATTTACGATGCCGACACTCTCGAGGACGGGACGCCCTGGTTCGCGATGGAGTATGCCGAGGGCTTGCCGCTCAACGAATACCTCAAGGCGTCTAACGCATCGCTGCGCGACCGGCTCGAGCTGTTCCGCCGTATCTTCCAGGCCGTCGAATATGCGCACAGCCATGGCATCATTCACCGCGATCTGAAGCCGTCCAATATCCTGGTCAACGAAAACGGCCAGGTGAAGCTGCTCGACTTCGGGATCGCCAAGCACCTCAACCTCGAGGAGTCGCACGATAGGACCATTGACCGGACCATCACTGGCCTGCGATTGATGACGCTCTCCTATGCGGCTCCCGAGCAGTTGGCCGGCGGGCCGGTCGGTTTGTACACCGACGTGTATGCTCTGGGCGTTCTGCTCTATCAATCGGTTACCGGACGGCTGCCGCGCCGCGTGCTGGCTGGTGACGCGGAGAACGCCATCGATCGCTGGTCCGCGGAGAAACCGTCGGCCGCTGTGCGCCGCGAGCAGCCGGAGATTCGCCGGCAGCTAGGCAAAAACGAATGGGCCAACCTCGATGTGTTGGCGTTCAATGCGCTGGAGCCGGACGTCGCGCGGCGCTATGGCAGCGCCGGCGCGCTGCTGCGCGATCTTACCGCGCTGCTCGACAACCAGCCGTTGGAGGCCCGAGCCGCGCCGCCCATCCAAAACGCGCTGCTCGGGCTCCGGGCTTCTTCGCGCCAGGGCTGGCTTTGGGGCGGAATCGGCGTCGCTCTCGTGATTGCTGTTTCCATCGGTCTGGCCGCACACCGGGGTAGAAATCCGGCGCCTCCGCCATCCGTCAATGTGGCGATTCTTCCGTTTCAGAACGTCTCCGCCAGCGAGCCCCTCGACTATTTGCGTTCGGCGCTTCCCGACCAGATTGCGCACACGCTGGCGGCGGCCCGTTCGCTTACCGTCCGTCCGTTGGCGGCATCGGCGCGATTCTCCGGTTCCGAAGTAGACTTCCGCAAGGTCGGTCGCGATCTCGACGTAAGCCGCGCCGTGACCGGTCGCTTTCTGATCGAGGGAGACCGGCTTCACATCATCGTGGAAGCCATAGACACGATCGAAGACCGGATCGTTTGGCAGGACAGCTTTGAAATTGCCTCGAACAATCTGCTGGCCATGCAAGGGCAGATCGCCGCGATCTCGCGCGGCCGCTTAGCCAATGCGCTGGGTGTGCGGGAATTCCTGGCCGATGCGCCGCCTCGGACGGCAAATGAAGAAGCGTATGAACTCTATCTGAAGAGCGTAGCCCTCCGCAACGATCCCACGCCCACTAAGCAAGCCATCGAGCTTCTGCGTCGCGTAGTGCTGCTTGACCCAAATTATGAGCAGGCCTGGGGCGAGCTAGCCTCCCGCTATTACGCCTATGCGCGTTGGGGAGGCGGTGGTCCCGAGGCGATGGCGTTTTCCGATGCGGCCGCGGAGAAGCAACTCGCGCTGAATCCGGATTCGACGGATGCATTGGGCGAGTTGACGATTCACCGCACCGAGCGTGGCGATCTGGTCAAGGCGCACCAGATGGCTGTGGAATTGCTGCGGCGCAGACCGGATGATCCCAACCTCCATCACGTCCTGAGCTATGTGCTCCGTTATGGCGGATCGCTGGAGGAGGCAGGACGGGAATGCGAGCTTGTAGTTTTGCTGGCAACCGGAATCCGGTGGGGCTCCTGCGGAACGACCTTCATGGAGTTGGGCGACTACGATCGGGCCATGACTTTCCTTCGCAGCGGCACCGAATGGGCGAATGCCCATGCCATTGAGGTGCTGCTGCGCGCCGGAAAAACAGACGAGGCGATGCGCATTCCAGCCCCCCAGCTTCCGCCCTGGGATAGCTACAGGATGCTGCTGGCCTGCGCCCGGCACGATCCGAAAGAAGAGATTCAGTCGCTGGCCGCAAAGGTGCAGGTCGATGACGATCCGGAAATGGACTACGTCTTCGCCACACACCTTGCCTTCTGCGGGCAAAACGAAGCTGCTTTGCGATTGCTGAAGATTGCCATCGATGGCAACTACTGCTCGTACCCGGCCATGGACCGGGACCCGTTCTTCAACCAGTTGAGAACCAATCCGCAATTTCAGAAACTGCGTCTCGCCGGCATCGCCTGTCACAACGACTTCGCGAGCGACCGCGATAGACGGCAACCGAAATCCGTTCGGAGTGCAGCAGACCAAAACTCGGCTAGCTTTCATACTCCTGCTCTATAGCTGGGTTATATTAGTGAGCACGGGAGATGCCGGGAATGGAAGCCGAGGAGAGAAAGGCCACTGACTCCGAGGACCGGAGGAAGCTGCACCTGGCCATCAATCAAATAGACAATCAGCGGTTCTTGCTGACTACGGGCGGCATAACATTGGTGATAACCGCTCTTGGGCTATGGCTCAATCGCATCCCTCCGACCGGCCCGAGCATGAGATTCTCGTGTCTGTTCTCTATGGCATTGCTGATCTTGTTGTCAGTGGTCTATTTCTACAGTTGGCTTCTAAGAAACCTTTTGAGGGAGTTTGCAACGTACCTCCGCCTGAAGAATGCGTCTGAGTGGGAGCACGATCGTCTTAAGTACCGGAAGCTCCTTCGCGAAAAGAGCGAGTGGCACGACAACGGCGTTTCACTGGTTTTCTTAGTGCTCGGTGCGTCGGCCATTTCCTTCCCATGGCTCGTTGAGAGTTTCTACCAAGCGGCCGCGCCTCCTTGGGCGTGGGCTTTGGCCCAATGGGTGGTATCCGCCCTTTACGTGGCCTCAATCATCGGAACCGGATTCTTGGGCTGGTTCGACAGGGAGGAGCACGCGAAACGCGTTGGCGACAAGTCCTCGGGCAGCAGAGCGGAAAACCTGAACCTTCGACAATCGCTCCTCTCGCCGCGGCGAACGAAGCGGTCCCAGATAGTCCGGTCGACGAGCTAGCCAAAACCTGAATCTGAGATTGAGCAGTGCAGGCCGGGTGCCCCAGGTCTCGATTCTGAAACCTGGGAGTGCAGAATCTTCGCCTCCGGACACGCGCGACGCCCCAATTCCGGTCAAGCCCCAACGTCCCCGGATCGCCCGTAACTCCATCGAAACAATCGCCCTGAAACCTTCGGCCGCGCTGCAGACTATTTCCCGCACTTCGCTAACCTGAACACGTTGCAAAGAACCTCCGCGCCATCGCCCGCGGCAGCCTCAAGCTCCCGGAGGGAGCACTGTGGTTATGGCAGTTTAAGAAATTCTGTAGACGAAGAAAGATCGCTGAGTCGACGCGACCAGCAGGGAGCGCCGACCTTGAGCAGCATTCCAAAGGGACACACTATTTCTTAAACTGCCCTAGCCCAGGGTGAAGCGAAGCGAAACCCTGGGAAATGAGCAGCAAGTAGGCAGCAAGCCCCGTAGGGGCGACCGAATCGACCGTGTCTTCAACGAAGCTTGGGCGCCCCATCCTTGCGGCGCCTGCCTGTCTGCAGCACGGGCGGGAAGGACGTATTCACAGCCGCTGTACGTTCTCGCAACTGTGCTTTTCCCGGCCAAAACATGGCCAAAAGAGCGGAATTCTGCGCCCAATCGAGCCAAAACGCGCCAAAAAGAGCCAAAAAATCGCCTGCATCCGAATGTTAACCATCTCCGAATCAACAACTTACTTGCATTCTTCGCATGGAAAAATTTCGCACGCTGTGAAACTGTGAAACTGTGAGCCCCAGGACCCACCCCTCATGGGAACAGTTCTCCGTCCCGCTCGAACTGGATGCCGCGAGCTCTCAGGTGCGCGAAGATGCGCTCGGCGCAGCCCGGCGCCTCCCCTATATAGGACGGCGGCGAAATGCCTGGCCGCCGATAGGAACCATCGAGAACGCAGCGCGCCACGCCCGTGCAGGAATAACCCGTGGCTCGCGACATCGAGCTCATGCGCGTTTCTTTGTCGAACGTAGCCAGAAGGGTATAGGAAATTCGCTTCGCCTGCC
>JASHTH010000608.1 GCA_030040655.1 Acidobacteriaceae bacterium
ACTCGAGGAAATCGTTGCGGATGGCACACGCGCCAGCGCCGTTTTGGCCCGGATTCGCGCATTTATGAAGAAAGGACCTGTCGAAAAGATTCCCTTGGACGTAAACGATGTAATTCACGAAGTGCTGGTTCTGGCTGGCCGTGAGCTGGAAGAACATCAAGTCTTAATTGACCGCCAATTGACAGCAGGTCTTCCGCTTGTGTTGGCTGATCGCGTTCAATTGCAGCAGGTGCTACTGAACCTGATCAAGAACGGCATCGACGCCATGATCGCGGTCGCAGACCGGCCTCGCTTACTCTGCGTGCAATCCCGGATCGACGAATCCGGAGACGTGCTCGTTGCGGTTGGCGACTCGGGTACGGGCATTGGATTCGAGTTGGATCGTGTCTTCGATCCCTTCTTTACAACCAAAGCGAACGGTATGGGAATGGGCTTGGCGATCAGCCGCTCTCTTGTCGAGAGTCATGGCGGTCGACTTTGGGCAACGCCCAACTCCCCCCACGGCGCCGTGTTTTCCTTCACGCTACCTGCATCCGGCGGGAGGCTCTCATGACTGGTGCTCCGGTTGTCTTTGTCGTCGATGATGATTCATCGGTACGGTCTTCACTGAAGTTCCTCTTAAGTACAGTGGGCCTGCAAGTTGAAAGTTGTGACTCTGCGGATAGTTTTTTGCATAAGAAGCTGCCAGATGCGCCCAGTTGCCTTGTGCTGGACGTCAGGCTACCGGGATTGAGTGGACTCGATTTTCAACGTGAGCTGGCAGCGAGAAACATCGGTATTCCTATAATCTTTCTCACTGGCCATGGCGACATTCCAATGAGTGTCCGCGCCATGAAGGCCGGGGCAGTTGAATTCCTCACCAAGCCCTTTCGCGATCAGGATCTGCTGGACGCTGTTCGCCTCGCACTGGAGCAGGACCGTGCCAGGCGTGAACAGGAAAAGGAAACCGTGCTCTTCCAACGCCGCTTTGACTCGTTGACTTCGCGCGAACAGGAGGTGATTTCCAAGGTCGCCTCCGGCATGCTCAACAAGCAGATTGCGGACCAGCTTGGAACTGCGGAGAGCACCGTTAAAGTTCAGCGCAGCCGGGCGATGGAGAAGATGCACGCAGAATCTGTGGTCGACCTGGTGAGAATGATTGAGAGGCTAAAAGACCCCTCGAGAAAGCCGCGATAAGCGAAAGTTTATTTCCATACTCCTTTTTGAGACACGCGATATCCCAACATCCAATAGACTCTGTGTCCCCCCGGGGATACGGTGGATCCGGTGGGGGCAGAATGACAAGCGCTTTGATCGCGGTGGTTGACGACGATGAGTCCATTCGCAGGACCACGACGTTTCTCATCGAGTCTTTCGGCTTTCGAGCCGCGGCTTTTGAGTCTGCCGAAGGATTCCTGGAGTGTGGCCAGTTGCACGAAACTTCCTGCCTCATCGCTGACGTTCATATGCGGGGTATGAACGGGTTGCAGCTGCAGTGCAGGCTGGCTGCCGCAGGCCGCGCCATTCCCATCATTTTCATCACCGCTTACGGCAACAAGGAATCGCGTCAGCAAGCGATGCGGGCCGGTGCCGTCGCGTTCTTGGGCAAGCCTTTTAACGACGAAGAGCTACTCGGCAGCATCCGTCTAGCCCTGCGAAAGAAACTCGAGGAGACCGGGGATTTGATCGCGGTGGTTGACGACGACGACTCTGTCCGGCGGACCACGACAATTCTCATCAAGTCTTTTGGCTTCCGAGCGGCTGCCTTTGAATCTGCCGAAAGTTTTCTGAAATCTGGTCAACTGCAGGATACGTCATGCCTCATCCTCGACGTGCTGTTGCCAGGCATGAATGGATTCGAGCTCCAAGGGAAGCTCGCTGCCGCAGGCTACAATATCCCGGTTGTTTTCATCACCTCTTACGGAGATACGGAATCCCGCGGGCGGGCCATGCAAGCCGGTGCTGTTGCATTCTTGAGCAAGCCTTTCAGAAACGAGCAATTACTTCAAACCGTTCGTTCAGCCTTAAGGCTCGACGACGGCAGTATGAAATCCGCGGGCTGATCGATATCGCACTGGACTTCGGCTTCCCCCACGCTCTACCTGAAGATTAGTGCATGTCGTTCCAACCGCTCATGTCCAGCAACCAGCGACAGTCGACGCAAGTTAACTTTCGAATATCGGCCGAGAGCCTCTGGTCAGGTGCAAGCGCATTGAGGGCGATGACGATATGCAAGAGGTCAATTCGCACAAACTTTGATTTCGGGCTGGATAGGTCACGTCGCTAGCTGACTCCACCTCTCCGGAGTGCCAAAAGGCATATGGCAAATTCAACCGGGGCAACGCGGAGGTACGCGTTATGGATCTCTCGGAGTACATCCTCGAACCGCTTCGCAAACATGAGGACTTCATCTTGTATCGGGGCCGGCACCGAAGCCCCGACCAGTCGGTACGATCGTCGATTCTTCTCATGGCGCCCATGTCGCCTGATGCCGCATCCTCCAGGCTCAGACAAGCCGAACATGAATCCTTCCTCAGGTCCGAGCTGGAAACCGCATCGTGCGCTCCTCCTATTGCGGTCGCCCAATACGACTGGCGGCCGGTGCTTGTTCTCGAGAATCCGGGAGGGGAGCTTCTCGATGCACTGGTCCGGAAGCCAATAAACACTGGGTACTTTTTGCGTATCGCATTGGAGAAGGCATTCAAGGAGATCAAACGCGCGAATGAGCGCTTCGAGGGCGGGAAAGTAATCATTCGCGAGGAAGTCGATCATCCGACTGATCCCGCCCTGGAGATCAAGCGCCTTCAGCGCTGCATGAATGATCTGATCGACGTGCTGGCACTCCCTGCTGCATGGAGACTTTGCGAGCCGGCTGAAATTCTATCTACGTTCGCGGATTCGCTCATGGGAATGCTCACCCTCGACTTTTTCTATGCGCGCGTCATAGTGGAA
>JASHTH010000609.1 GCA_030040655.1 Acidobacteriaceae bacterium
CCACTGCCCGCAGGCCGGGGAATTCGGAATGTGTGCGCTGCCTGCCATGGCTACATCACCTCCCGTTTATTACGTTCCAGCAGCCTCGCCAGTTCCGCGCGGCCTCGGCTGATGCGGGACTTGACCGTCCCTTCGGGTATACCTAACACTTGCGCGATCTCCTTGTAATCCAAATCCTGCAAGTCTCTTAGAATGACGGCCTCGCGCAGCTCCACGCTGACACGCGAGAGAGCGTTTTGCACCATTTTGGCCAGTTCTTTTTGTGCCGCGCGCTCGTGCGGCGAAGGTTCGTGGGTGGTGAGCCGGTCCGCCGGCTTCAATTCCTCAGGCGAATCCCAGCCCTCGTCGAGCGATCCCGTTGCGCGCTGGTTCCGGGTGCGCCGGAAATTGTCCACCAGCAGGTTGCGGGTCATCGTAGTGATCCACACCTGGAGGCTGCCACGAGTCGTATCAAAACTGCTCAGATTCGAATAGATTTTGAGGAAGACATCCTGCGTGAGGTCTTCGGCGTCGGCAGCATTGCCGGTAAAGCGATAGCACAGGCCATAGACACGCCGGTGGTGCGAGCGGACCAGTTCGGCCCAGGCGCCGGAATCCCCATCCATGCAACGGCGGACGATTTGGGACCATTCGATCTCCAGCGGCCTCACCTCCGCGTTCGAGGGCCGGCTCGTGTGGGGAATCGCTCTGCCGCCCTGGGAGTGTCCATCGGCCGGCATCCGGTGCGCGCCGGCGCTGGCGGGCGGAGTTTCGAATCTCCGCCGCGCCGGCGTGGCCGGAATCGCCCAGCCCGCCACGCTCCAGCTTAATGTACCGACGCATTGCATGCTGTGACATACGCAGGATTTGCGGGGGCGGTTCCCGGCGTGCTCGCTTGTGCGGTCTCCGGAGACGAGCAAGGAGGTTGCCCAGAGTAAAATCCGGGAAGGAGAACCTAATCCGAAGACGCTCGTCATGATTCGAATCGACGGTGGAGCTCGCGGCTTGCCGGTTTTCGAGACGTGCAGTCCTCCCGGAGGGAGGCGACGAGGATAGCCCAGGGGAAGCGGAGCGCAGCCCTGGGAACCGGGATCCGCTTGGCATGCCGCCCCGGAGGGGCGGCGCGACACTCATCCCCAAATGTACCGCGAATCGTATTCGATTCGATGTTTCTTCAGAATGGCGATGAACTCGGCCTGGAAATCGCGTTTTCGATGATGCACTTCCTGGGCGGCGATGTACGCCACCGTGGCCTCGACTTGAGATGGCCCAATCGAAAAGGCGCCATAGCCTTCCTGCCACTCGAACCCCGGCAAGCCGCAGTCTTGGTGCATCCACCGCGAAGAGCCACCTTTGATCTCCCGCATCGCCGTGGCGATGGACAGAGACGACGGCAGAGACAAAAGGAGGTGGACGTGGTCACCCATGCCGCCGATGGCGAGTGCCTTCGAGTCATGTTCGCGTGCAATTCCGCCCATGTAAGCCCACAATCGCGGTTGAATCTCCGGGGCGATGATCCTGCGACGCTCCTTGGTCGAGAAGACACAGTGATACAGCGACGAGCAATAGGTGTGGGACATGATGGAAGAGAATCTTACGGCAAGCGGGGCTCTCGCATCGCTCCTCCGGGGCGACTCGGTCCGATTGCTCGCTTTGTCCCAGGGCTTCGCTTCGCTGCGCCCTGGGCTACTTTCAATCCCTCCCTGCGGGAGGGAAAGAAGCCACCCAAGGATCGCCTCAAGTTCGGTAACTTTCGCCCGCCGGATTCATCTACCAGTTGGCTTCGCAATCTGGCTTTGTGCGGCCGCGGAGGTTCCATATGTCGAAGCTGATTGCCGTTGCCGTCGTCTTGGTGCTGGCCCTCGCCGTCGCCGGCATCTTTGCCGGGGCGAAAGCCGCGGGAAAGTCTCCCATTCCGGCTGCGGTTACAGATGACGCGCTCGCTTCAAGCCCCGGCAAGCAAGCCGCCGTCTTTGCCGGCGGGTGTTTTTGGGGCACGCAGTCGGTCTTCGAGCGCGTGAAGGGCGTCGTCGACACGACGGTCGGCTACTCCGGCGGCTCGGCCGAGACCGCGACCTACGATCAGGTCACCACGGAGACGACCGGCCACGCCGAATCGATCCGCGTCGTCTACGATCCCTCTAGGATCACTTACGGCCAGTTGCTGCGCATCTTCTTCTCGGTGGCGCACGATCCCACGCAGCTCAACCGCCAGGGGCCGGATGTTGGCCCGTCCTACCGTTCCGTGATCTTCTATGCCAACGACGACCAGCACAGGCTGGCGCAGGCGTACATCGCGCAGCTCGACGCCGCGCACGTCTTCGCCAAGCCGATCGTCACGCAGGTCGTTCCGCTGAAGGGCTTTTATGATGCCGAGGGCTATCACCAGCACTACGCGGACCACAATCCCGGCAACCCCTACATCCTGGTCTGCGATCGGCCCAAAGTCGAGGCGCTCAAGCAGCAGTTTCCGGAGCTGTTCCAGGACTATAAGGGCAAATAACGCTTTCGCCGGACTCCATAATGGAAAACGGCAGTCGATGAGTCATCCCACCCTTTGGCCAATCCGCCGCAGCGGAGGCGAAAAGGGCGGGCAACCCGGCTGTTCCTGGGACAACGACGACGAATTGAGCTTCAGCGAAAGCGGCGGATGCGCAGCGTGTGCCGGCCGGAGCGGTACAATCCCATCGCATAGACCGTGGCGCGGCCTTTGGTCGAAAAGATCAACTGCCTCATGCGCAGCAGCGGCTCGCCGCGCGGCACATCGAGCAGTTCGGCGATGCGATGATCGGCCAGCGTAGCGTCGATCTCGTCGTCGGAGTAGGCCAGCACGATGCCGCATTCGCGTTCGAGCAGCTTGAAGAGCGAGATCTTGTCGAGCGGCGCATCGATCAACGTGGGAAATTCCTCGGCCGACAGATAACAGACCTCGTGCGCCACCGGCTCATCGCCGGCCGAGCGCACTCGCTCGATCCGCACCAGGCGGCTGGTGGGCGTGAGGCCGAGACGCGCCGCGATCTCGTGCTCCCGGCTCACGATCGACGAGGATACGAGCTTCGAATGGATGGCCAGTCCCAAACTGGTCATCTGCTCGGTATAGCTGAGCAGCTTGTTGAAATGGATCTTGGGCGGGGCGACAAAAGTACCCGCGCCGTGGCGGCGTTCGACCACTCCCTCGCGGGCCAGATCGGCGAGCGCATGGCGCGCGGTCATTAGGCTCACGCCGTGGGCCTTGGCAAGCTCGCGCTCCGAGTCGACGACATCGCCGGGTTTGAGCCGCCCCGAATCGATCCTCTGCCGGATGGCGTTTTGGATTCGCCTGTACGCGGGCTCTGCGCCGTTCACATGTATAACCATAAAGCCTCGATCGTTACGATGACGGCGATCGATCCAGTTTCAACATACCGCAATCGCCTCTGGCGGCGCGTGAAATGCATCGCTATAGAGCAGTTTTAGCAATGTTCCAACCTGCTATATAGCTTGCCTATTCCGCTCGCCGGCTGCCCGCTCGCCGCCCGCCGAATGCTTTCGGCGCCGGCCAACGGAAAGCAAAGCCGAACACGTCGACGGCGGCTCGAAATGCAGCTTCAAGAAAGCGGCTTTCCTGCATCTGCGAGAATAAGCACATTTGGCGCACCTCTGCAACTCCTCTACTTCAAAAATTCTTCGCCTCGGTGCGACCGCGAGCGGAAAACATTGCCGATCGAGGCTGGAATTTTTACCGTTTCGGTGCGTATTTCAAGCCGGGCGACACAAATCGCAAAGTTTTCCACAGAAATTTCGCCTTGACAGGAGAATTCATCTGCTATATAGCTCTAGGAAGCTCAGAAAAAGCCTCCCCCGGGTGAGCGAAAAATTCGTACGTCTCCATTGAATCCTGCAGTGAATAAGGAGGACACAGTGAAGCAGCGCCTCAGGATATCCCTGTCACTATCGTTTGTCGCAGGTTGCCTCGCCATCTTGTTCGCGGCCGTCCCGCGCCTTTGCGCCCAGCAGGCCGCCGGCTCGATTACCGGCAGCGTTCTCGACCCGTCCGGCGCGCCCATCGCCAACGCCACCGTCACCGCGCGCGATATCAATCGCGGAACCACCTGGGTAACGCGGACCGACGATTCCGGCATTTACGACTTTCCGCAGATTACCGTGGGCAACATCGAGCTGAAGGTCGAGTCGGGAAGTTTCGCCACGCAGGTGCACAGCGCCTTCCCGCTGGCGGTCAACCAGGTGGCCCGCGTGGACATTCACATGGAGCTCGGCAAGATCAACGAGACGGTGAATGTCACGGAAGCGCCGCCGTTGCTGCAGACCGTTTCCACGGAAGTGGGAACGCTGCTCGAGTCGAACGCCACCGCGAACCTGCCCCTGGCCTCGCGCGACGTCAACCAGTTCTCGCTGCTGGCGCCGGGCGTCATCAGCCCCAACATCTTTGCCTTCGAGTCGTCGCAAAATACTTTCGGCACCGGCCGGCCCTACGTGAACGGCTCGCGCGAACAGGACAATAACACCACCCTCGACGGCATGGACGTGAACCAGCCGGATAACAATGACGTGGCTTATGTGCCCAGCCCCGAAGCGGTGCAGGATTTCAACATCATCACCAGCAATGCCCCGGCCGACTTCGGCAATTACACCGGCGGAGTGATCGTGGAGTCGATCAAGTCGGGGACGAACCAGTTTCAC
>JASHTH010000610.1 GCA_030040655.1 Acidobacteriaceae bacterium
CGCTCTGGCGCTGGAATCGCCCCCCGCGGCCCTTAGCTGCCGCTGCCACTGATACAGAATGGTGCGGTGGACGCCCAGCTCATCAGCTAGCGCTGAAACGCTGGGACAGTCTTTCATCCGCTCCATCGCCATCTGCTTGAAAGACAGAGGATATTTACCGACTCGCTTCTTTGCCACTCGCAGGTCCTTTCCCTGCTGAGTGTCGCAAAGAATTCTGTCTCATTTCGTGGGTGCAGTCCACAGAAGCAGGCGATGATCGGGATCTACCCGGAAGGCGCCGAATTCGTATAAGTGTCTGTCTTCACTAATCATAGCTGCGCTCTTAGAAATTCTGAGAATTTCTTAGAAGCGTCCGAAAGACTTTTGAGGGGCGTCTGGTCCAGGACGGGCCCGATTGAATCGCTTGGCTGCGGTGCAATTACGACGCTCGAGCTCTTCGAGCATCATTTTGCGTAGGTGAGTCACAGTAGCGAACCTGTGACACACCCCCTATCCCGGCCGCAAAGCTACTCGTCAGCCAACACTGCAGCGGCCGCGGCACCCGCGGCTTCGTTCTCACCGCCAACTCGTCCAAAACCCGGATCCCACCCCAGCCGCGGACCGGAGTGGGAGGCGAACAGACGGCATAGAGACGAGTTGGCGGCCACACGGCTCAGAACTCTGTGAACTCAGACAGTAAGGCGCGAGAGAGCTGAGCTCGATTAGATGTGACAAAATTCGATCTTCGGATGTGCTGCCTTGCCTGCGCCGCCATGCACGCCGGAGTGTTGTTGTCAGCCTCGCGAGCGAGCGCACACGTGCGTGTATGGCTCACAAAATTGTCCTACCGTCATTCCCACCTATGGACCGTCCCGTGCCAAGCAAAGGGCAACTGCTTGCGAAGTGAGCATCCTCACGCGCGCGAGCGCACATACTCGCGACGCGTATGGCATCTGATCGCCTTCTCGAAACACTGAACGCCGGCCCGCTGAGCTGTACGTGAAACGTGATCCCCATCACATCGTAACTGCTGTTCAGCAGCTAAGCTAAGTGAACCCCAATAGTTATCACTAGCTGAATGTCCGGCCCTGCGGAAACACAGGTTTCCGCAATTGCCTGGAGCGCACCGCAGCCTCTGAGAATCGTGCCTCCGACTCTACTCCGACACCACTCACTTTTAGTCCGGAAGGAAGGAACGAAATGAGCGCAACAGTGACCACGACACATGGAACCGCTATTCACGAGTTGGATCCCGCAATACACCACGCAATTGACATTCAGATCGACTCGTTGATGGGCTGCCTGCCCAACCCAAAGACTCTCTCAGCGCAAGAGCGCCGCGACATTATCGCTCGGTATACCGCGATTCTGGAGGGTAACTTCATTTACTGGATGACCGCAACTCTGATCGCAGTGCAGGCCGAGGATGCAAAGCCGATCCTGCTCGAAAACCTGAACGATGAAGTGCGCGGCGCGCATCCGGCGATGCTCCGTCGTTTTGCCATTGCAGCACACGCATTTCCGACAGATACAGACACTCTTGCAGTGACCGATGGCGTCACCAAAGTACGCCTCTTTCTTGCCCGCCTGTCGGCAACCCAATCGCTGGCGATGATGGCCTTCTTCGAGGGCTTCATTCAGAAGTACATGACGCCCTTCGCTCAGATCGCCGCCTTGCAGGGTTCGTCGGAGATGGAATACACAGACGTTCATGACGTCTGCGATATCGGCCATACCGATGGGCTGTTCCGTTCGCTCGCTGCGGAGATGGCAGTCAATCCGCCTGCGCCGGGGATCGATCTCTATGAAGGTGTCGCACTGCTGCGCGATCTGATGGCTCGAGCGATCATTCCTCAGTCTGCTGCCCAGGCCTGAGTTCGGAATGACAATACCACATAACCGAACCTACAAACCGAGCAGGCCCGACTCTTCACCGTCTCGGGAGCACACCTCTAAACCGGCGTCGGCGAGTGCGGAATGCAGCGGCACCCGTCTTCCGCGTCGGGCCTCTCGCTCGGGAATGGCACATTGCCAAGGTCATCGGAGATCTCTTTCTCCGTAATGCCGTTGATTGTTCAACCCGCAAACATCGCGTCGGCCGGGCCGCGCACACCATTCTCTGAACTTCGGCTTCACCGATAACCGGCGGCATCGCAAAAGCACCTCATCGCCCGCGGGCCAGATCTTCTCCGGCTTATCCGTCCTCAGATGCTTCATTTCTGGGCTGGGGGGACATGACACTGCATGACTCCGTAGGGTTGCGGTCGATTCACCCCAAATCTCTAGTGTCGTACCGACAGCGCTCCGCATGCAGAGACTCTTCGGCCGCCTGGAAGTTGAGGCGGAGCGGTGTTGATACGGCGATTCGGACTAAACCGGGTGGGGATTTGGCAGGGCAATTGCTTGATGGAGATTCATTGCAGTGCAGCAATTTCGTACCGGCTCCGACGTTGACCTGTGCAGAAGAGTTCGGATCGCCGCTCTGGCTCTGATGGCGTGCAGCATGCATATTGCCCTGCCAAATCATACTTCTCTCCACCTACCCGCGAAGCGGATTTAGTCCAAATCGCCAATGCGCTCGTCGAAGTCCCTTGATTCTTTTTCCGGGCGTGTTCCCGCCTATCCGGAATGTATGGTCCGCCGCCCAGTTGCAAGCGAAAAGTGAAGATGACGTTTGGTCTGCGCAAATGTATCCGGTCTTTGCGTGAGCCTCAAGCCCTGGACCTTGATGGGATGCGCCGCGCTCTCGTCCTAACTAGCTTGGAAGCCTCGGAGGGCTGTTCCGTATGACAGGTTTGGAGGGCGCCGGGTTCGACCATTTTGCCTTCTCGCTGTTCGCCGGCAGACCAGTGCTGGGGCCGGGATCACCGACCGCGGAGGCCGATAGGCCTCGCTTTTGGCCAGCACCGCCCAGTCGACGCGGGCCATCTTGTTGGCCAGCGCGACGGCCGCGATGTTGGTGTGAACTCGCGATGCCAGATGGCCGAGCCATGCACTGAGACCCGGCGACTGTTTGTCCCTGCACTGCATCACGGCGCGC
>JASHTH010000611.1 GCA_030040655.1 Acidobacteriaceae bacterium
CGGTACCCGCCGCGCTGCTTCATCTCGTCGATCTCGTCGGCGTAAGCCGCCAATACTGCGTCGGCCGTCGAGTCCGGCCCCACGCGGTCGAGATTCCAGCGCTGGTATTCGATGCCCATTCCGGCCAGCGCCGCGCGAATCTCCGTCTCGCCTTCGATCCGTTCGTTACTGTGAGGAAATCGAAGAACCGCCATCGCTGTGCCTCCTTTTCGATTGCACCCGCGCCACACTCGGTGACTCCGGTGCGCCGGTCGGCAGGGTACGGGCCTCAGCCCGTACATTTCTCCCAAAAACTGAGGCGGGGCTTTAGCCCTTGAGAGAAGCTGACCCAGCTACCCGCGCGCCTCGTCTGCTCCGATCGCATCCGGCTCCAGCATCCTGCCGCCCGTCAGCCGCCGCATCTCCACCTCGAAGAGGAACTCCAGCACTTCCAAATGCCGTCGCGCCTCGGCCACCGATTGCCCCCAAGTATAAAGCCCATGCCGGCTCAATAGAACTCCGTGCGCTTGCGGATACTCGTCGAGCGCCTCGGCCATCTCGTCGCAGAGCTCGTCATAGGTCTGCGTGTTTGCGAGGATCGGCACGCGCTCCAGGTGCGCATGCGTTGTCACGCCGGCAAGTCCTTTCAGGATTTCGTATCCCTGAAGAGGCGCATAGCCGCGGGGCGCGTAATGGCCCGAGATCAGCGTATTCCACACGGTATGGACGTGGAGGATGGATCGCGCCTCGGGCCGCGCGCGATAGAGCACCCGGTGAAGCCCGGTCTCCGCCGAGGGCTTGCTCCTGCCGGCGACGACGCGGCCATTTGCATCGACCTCGATCAAGTCGTCGGGCTGCAGCGCGCCCTTGTCGTGCCCGCTGGGTGTTATGAGAACCCGGCCGATGCCTGGTCCCGGCTCTCGAAGGCTGAAGTTCCCGCTCGTTGCCGGAACCCAGCCGCGGGCATAGCACCAGTGCGCCGTCGCGCACAGCGCCTCAACCTCGCTCAACGCCTGGGAATGGAGAAACCTGGGATCGCCGCCCATGTGCTCCGAGTGTAGCAAGCCGGCACAGTCTACTCGCGCCGATAGCGGTTCCACCATTGCCATACCTCGGAGCCACCGAAGCCAAATGGCTCTTTCTTCAAGAAGGAGCCACCTTCAACGACGCCCGAAAAGGGGGTACTGCAACTGTGGATGCGCTCTACGGCAGTTTAGGAAATTCTGTGACCGGAGAAAAATCGCTAAGTCGACGCGATCAACAGGGAGCGGCGACCTTGAGCAACGTTCAAGCGGACGCGCTGTTACTTAAACTGCCCTAATCCCCCGCCTGTTGGGACTTGGGATGCGCGATGGAGTGGCCGGTGAGTTCGGAAACGGGCTGCGGGGTTTTGGGCGGGGCGGGCTGGGCGAACGCCGGGTCCCAGTAGAGTAGGCGGCCGCAGCTGTCGCAGGTGAGCAGATGGCCTTCGCGCAGCTCGTTCCAGGTTTGCGGACGCAAGCCCATACGGCAGCCCGTGCACTGCTGGTTTTCGCCGCGGGCGATGCCGGTGCCGCGGGAGGCGGCGATGCGGTCGAAGCGGGTGAGGAGATTGTCATCGGCCGCATCGATGGCCGTGCGAAGCGATTCGCGTTCCGCGGCGAGCACGGCCAGCGCGCGGTCGAACTCGGCCTGGCGGCGGCCCACGCTCTGGCGCGTGGTCTCTACTGTGGCAGCGTGCGCCTCGACGCGGGCGCGGGCCTGGGCAAGCGCCGACTCGTGCGCGTCGGTGCGCTCCATGCTGAGAAGCTCGTCGTTCTCCAGGCGCTCGATCTCCTGCTTGGCGAAGGCAAGCTCGTGCTCGATAGCCTCCGCCTGCGCGGAACTGGTGACGGAGTTCTGCTGGGCGCGCACGCGGGAGGCCTTCTGGCGGTGCGATTCGATCTCGCGCTCGAGCCGGGTGCGCAGGGTCTCTTCGCGGTTCAGCGCGTCGCTAGCTGCCGAAACCTCACGCTGGGCGACGGAAAGAGCCGATTCGGCGGCGGCGATTTCCGGGGCGAGCTGGCGTGCGGAGTGCGCAAGTCGCGCGCGTTCCAGTTCCACGGCCTGCAGCTTGGCGAGGTTTTCGATCAGCGGTTGCATCCGTGAAGAGAAGTCTACGGCATGGGATGGGTGGAGTGGAAATGCACCGTGGCTCACTTTCCCTCGGTGGCTGAAGCTCTCGGCCTCTTTGGGCCCAACAACGTCCGCGTTGAAGAGGTTGCGCAAGAAACGAATTTGGCCAGTGAAACGTGTCAGGGCACGACCTGATCGGGGCTTGAGCCCCTGCAGCTTGTTGGTTCCGCGCGATTCGCATCGCCTTCTCCGTTTTTCCGCAGCCTCTGAAGCCCGTACCCTCCAACAAGACGATCCACAGTAGCGGGCCGTGCCGCTTCCGCAACCTGCGATTGGAGTTCCCACCCTTTTCGCAAGAACGCGAAAAGGATGGCGCACGGGAAACTGTGAGTTAATAGAGGAGGATACGCAGATCCTTCGACTCGTGCGCCGCAGCGGACTTCGCTCAGGATGACCGTTCGCACGGAAAGCGAGCGATGGATGGCTGCGGGACGCATTCGCGGAGCGGCATACTTGCGATCGGGATTCGTGGCCATCCTCGGCCGGCCCAATGCCGGTAAAAGCACGCTGCTAAACGCGCTGGCAGGCGAGAAGGTGGCGATCGTCACGGCCAAGCCGCAGACGACGCGAAACCGCATCGCCGGCGTGGTGGAAGTGCCGGCGCGCAAGGGCAAGCACCCCGCAGCGCAGATCGTGTTCGTCGATACACCCGGTGTGCACAAGCCCTCGTCGCAGCTCGACCGGCAGATGCTCAAAGAGATTCACGAAGCGCTGGAGACGCGGGACCTGGTGCTGGTGCTGGTGGACGCGACGCGGAAGATTGGACTTCCTACCCCATCCGCATCCATTGACGTTCACGCGGATGGGATGGGGCACCGAGATCAAGTATCTCAGTCCCAGGTCCCAAAATCGGGACCTGGGCCACCCGAGTTCAAGAGATCGCATCGCGAGAGCGAGGACGAGTTCCTGTTCAGCTTGATTCGCGGCCTGGACTGTCCGGTGTTTCTCGTCCCTACGAAGATCGATCTGGTGCGCAAGGACCAGCTTCTGCCCATGATCGACGCGCTGCGAACGCAATACGGCTTCGCCGAAGTCATTCCCGTAAGCGCGCGCAAGCGCGACGGGCTCGACGTGCTGCTGGGCAAGATCGTGGATGTGCTTCCCGAGGGCGAACGGTACTTTCCGAAGGACCAGTACACCGATCAGCCGATGCGCTTCATGGTCGCAGAGCTGATCCGCGAGCGCATTCTCGTCGAGACGGGCGAGGAGGTTCCGTATGCGTCGGCGGTCGTGATCGAGCGGTTCGAGGAGCCGGCGGCGCAGAATCTCGGCAGAACGAAGAAGAATTCGCCCGAGCCGGTCAAGCTTCCGCTGACGCGTATCGCCGCGGCGATCTACTGCGAGCGCGAAGGACAGAAGGCGATCCTGATCGGCAAAGGCGGAGCGAAGCTGAAGGCGATTGGGACGGGCGCGCGCAAGCAGATCGAGGGACTGCTGGGCACGCGAGTTTATCTCGAACTGCGCGTGATCGTGGAGCCGGGTTGGCGCGAGTCGCGGCGCTTCATTCAGTCGCTGGACTGGCGCAAACAGTTGGAGAAGCTCGCCGGTAACGACGACAGCCTATAATCGCCACACCATGCATTCCCTGCTCCGCAACCTCCGCTTCGGCGCGCGCATGATGGCCAAGAGCCCCGGCTTTACGCTGGCGGCGATCCTGATCCTGGTGCTGGGCATCGGCGCCAACACGGCGATCTTCACCGTCACGAATGCTGTCCTGGTGCGACCCATTCCCTATCCTGACCCACAGCAACTGGTGCACCTGTTGGCCAAAGACCGAACCCATAATCATGGCGGCACGCTGTTGCGCTATGAGCTGGTGCGCGATCAGAATCATGTCTTTCAGTCGGTCGCCGTATGGGCGAGCGACAACCTGAACCTCACCGGCGCGGGCGAGCCGATGCAGGCGGCGGTGTCGCGCGTATCGCCGAGCTTCTTCAGCGTCTTTGGGACTCAGCCCGAATTGGGGCGAGTGTTCGCCGAGAACGAAGGCCGGCCCGAAGGCAAGCTTGTCGTCCTGCTGAGCGACGCGCTGTGGCGGAGCCGGTTCCATGGCGACCCGAACGTCGTGGGCAAGACGCTGATGCTCGATGCGAAGGTACATACGATCGTCGGTGTTCTGCCGGCGAGCGCGCGGTTCCCCTTTATGGAGCCGGCGGACGTATGGTCGCCGCGCTATTTCGAGTATTCGCTGATGAGCCCGCAGCGGCTGCGCATGGGCGTGGGATATCTGGACCTGGTGGCGCGGCTCAAGCCGGGCGTTACGATGGCCCAGGCCCGGGACGAGCTGGCAGTGTTGAATCGCCGCTATCTCGAACAGAACCCGGCGGCGCCCGATGCCGGCGCGGGCGTGCAGTGGATGCCTGAAGATCTGCGCAAGCAGGTGGTGGGCGATGTGCGCGCGAAACTCTGGGTGCTGAGCGGAGCGGTCGGATTGGTGCTGCTGATTGCCTGCGCCAACGTCGGCAGCCTGATGCTGGCGCGGGCCCTTGCGCGGCGAAAGGAGATGGCGGTGCGCACGGCCCTGGGCGCGAGCCGCGGCGAGATCTTCGGCCAGCTACTGACCGAGAGCCTGATGCTGGCGCTGATCGCGGGCGCGCTGGGCGCGGTACTGAGCTGGGCCGCGACGCCCCTGCTGGTCGCGTGGGGCGCGGCGCAGCTTCCCCAAGGGATCCCGATCGGCGTCGATGCTCGTGTGCTGCTGTTCGCGCTGGCGGCTTCGCTGTTCGCGGGGATTGCGTTTGGAGCGGCTCCGGCCATGGAGCTGGCGTGCGTGGAACCGAACGCCATGCTGCGCGACGAGGGGCGCCGTACATCCGCCGGCCGCGGCCGCGCGCGCCTGCAAAGCGCGCTGGTCGTGAGCCAGGTGGCGCTGTCGCTGCTGCTGCTGATCGGCGGCGGGCTCCTGCTGCGCAGCTTTCTTGAGTTGCTCAAGACCGATCCGGGCTTCGACGCGCGCAACGTGCTCACCATGAACATTTCGCTGTCGACGGTGAAATACGCAAAGCCCGAACAGCAGATTGCGTTTTTCGACGACGTGCTGGGGCGCGTCAGGCAGTTGTCGGGCGTGCGCAGCGCAGCCATTTCTGCGGCGCCGCCGCTGAGCTACAGGCGCATCACGCCCATGCTGCCGGAGGGCCAGGCCGAGGTTCCGCTGGCGCAGCGGCCGTTTATCGACATCGAGGCGGTGAGCCCGAGGTGGTTCCAAACGATGCGTGTGCCCTTGCGAAGCGGCCGCGAGTTTACCGAGGATGACAACACGCGAGCGCCCAGGGTGGCGATCGTCAACGAGCGTTTTGCGCGCCAGTTCTGGCCGAATGAGAGTGCGGTGGGAAGACACATCGTTGTCGGCCGTGGGTCTGCGACCGAGGTTGTGGGAGTCACAGCCGACGTGAAGAACCAGGGGTTGGAGCAGGAGCCGCAGGCGCAGATCTATGTGCCCTATGCGCAGTTGCCGTGGGGCGAAATGAACCTGCTGCTGCGGACGGCGATGCGGCCCAAGGAAGCCATCTCTGCGGTGAAGGCGCAGATTGCAGAGATAGACCGCGATCAGCCGGTGACGGCGATCGAAACCGTCGAGGAGTTGATGGACGGCGACCGGGCGCAGCCGCGCTTTACCATGCTGCTGGTCGGCGCATTCTCGGCCACGGCCCTGGCGCTGGCGATCCTCGGGATTTATGGCCTGCTGTCGTTCAGCGTGGCGCAGCGCCGGCAGGAGTTCGGGATTCGCCTGGCGCTGGGCGCCGAGCGCGCCGACATCGTGCGCATGGTGTTACGGAAGGGACTGGTGTTAACCGCGGCGGGGATTGGGATTGGCCTATCGGCGGCGCTTTTGTTTACCAGCGCAATGGCAAGCCTGCTCTACAAGGTGAGCGCGCGCGATGCGACCACCTTTGCCCTGGCGCCGATTGTCTTTGTGGCCGTGGCCTTGACAGCCAGCTATGTTGCCGCGCGGCGCACGATAAAGGTGAATCCGATCGAGGCGATGAAGTGAGTTTTCGGCGGCGTAATCCGCACGGTGTGAATCAAAGACAGGTCTCAGATGAATCGTAGCGAGTAAGCTTCGCTTCGCGAGATCGCGGGTCAGTGGGTTCCCCGCAATGGCTACGCCACGTGCACCTGCCCGCGGCCGCTGTTTTTCACCACATACATGCGCGTGTCGGCGGCGCCGATAATGGCGTGGACCGTTTTGCCGTCGATGGGGCAGGTTGCCAGGCCCACGCTGGCGCTGACGCGGAGCGGAAGGCCGCTCTTCAGGATGAACCGGGTCTCCATCAGGGTGTGGAGCGTGGAGGCAGCCAGGGCGTGGGCGGTGAGCGAGTTGGTCTCGGGCAAGAGGATGACGAACTCGTCGCCGCCGTAGCGGTAACACGAATCCTGCTTGCGGCATAACTCCTTCAGCCGCTGTCCGGTGCGGGCCAGCAGTTCGCTGCCGATGAGATGGCCGTGCTCGTCGTTGACCAGCTTGAACCGATCGAGATCGAGGAAGGCAAGGCTAAGCGGATGGCCCAGGCGGATGGAGCGTTCAAGCTCCTGTCCCAGTACCTCGTAGAGATGGCGAACGTTGTAAAGGCCGGTGGTGTCGTCGGTAATGGTCAGGCGCTGGATGCTGGCTACGTCGCGCGCGTTCTCGATCGCGATGGCGGCGTAATCGGCAAGGATGTGCAGGAAGGCAATGGTGTAGTCGCTGAGCTTTTCGGCCCGGGGATTGAAGATCTCGATGGCGCCGCAGGTGCCTTTGCGGCCTCGCAACGGGAGCGCAATGACGGAACGGACGCGCTGCGAGGTGGCGCGGCCCGACTGCCGGGCGCGGACGTCGCTTTCGGCATCGGCTTCCGGAACAATGAGGGTCTCGCCGTGCTCGACCACCCAGCCGGCCACGCCTTCGCCGATTTTGACGCGCAGATCGCGCAGTGCCTTCTCCTGGCCGCCGGCGGCGATGGCGTAGTAGAGATCCTGGTGGACCTCGTCGACCATCAATAGCGTCCAAAGCTCCGCTTCGATGAACTTTTCCATCTGCTCCAGGATGGTGCGCAGGATCGTATCGAGGTCGAAACTGGAAGTGAGCGACCGCGCCAGTTGGTGGAAGACGAGCAGGTCGTCGAGGGGGATGCGGCTTTCGTTGGCTTGCGTCATCCGGCGCCCTTCAACAAGATTGGATACGCTGCCCAATGATCCCTCTTTCCCTGAATCCACGCCGCCCCGCCTCGACGCTTCCTTTCGAGCATTCCCGGCTCTCGAAGCAGTAGGCGCGGCGGTCCGGGTCTTCGCCGGCAAAGATCATCCGAAAAATGCCCTAGTAGGGAACTCTCTCTTGCATTCTGTCATACAGGGTACGGCGGCCGGTATTCCTGGTATGTGGTGGATTCCCGGAATAGGGGATGAAGCGGAGGATGCCGTCGGCAAATTGGAGCCGGAATCTCAGCCGCCGATGTGCACCATCGAGCGGGAAGGCTTCAGGAACCCGGATTCGCCAATATGATGGCGCGCTTCTTTGTCCTCCACGGTGCGGACGATATAGGCGCGAAGCTCTTCGTTCGAGGCGCCGGCACGCATGCGGCCGTAAAGGTCGTGCTCGATCTGCGAGAACAGGCAGGTGCGGATTTTGCCGTCGGAAGTGAGGCGCACGCGGCTGCAGGCGCCACAAAACGCCTGGCTCACCGGGGCGATGATGCCGATTTCGCCTTTGCCGTCGATAAAAGTGTAGCGGCGCGCGGTTTCGCTGGCTTCGCGGGCGGGAAGCGGGACGAGGGGAAGGACGCGACCGATGCGGTCGACGATCTCTTTGAGCGTGACGACGATCTCCGGCGACCAGAGCCGGTCTTCTTCGAGGGGCATGAATTCGATGAAGCGTACGATCACGTCCTCTGCGCGGGCGAAGTGGGCAAAGCCTTCGATCTGGTCGTCGTTGAAGCCGCGCAGCAGGACGCAGTTGATCTTGAGCGGCGTCAGTCCGGCAGCGCGGGCGGCGCGGACGCCGGCGAGGACAGCCTGGAAGCTGCCCGGAACGCGGGTGATGCGCTCGAAAATCGGCCCGTCGACGGCATCCATGCTGACGGTGACGCGGGCTAGGCCCGCGGCTTTGAGCCCAGCGGCGAGGCGGTCGAGCAAATGCCCGTTGGTGGTGAGCGCGATGTCGAGCGGCTGGCCCTCGAACGTGCGCATGCGCGCCAGCTCCCGGACAAGATCGAGCAGGCCACGGCGCAACAAGGGCTCGCCGCCGGTGAGGCGCACCTTGGTGATGCCCAGGCCGACGAAAAGCTCGATAAGGCGCAGGTACTCTTCGATCTGGAGCTCGGGATACTGCGCGCCGTTTTCGCCCGTGCGGCAGTACACGCACTTGTAGTTGCAGCGGTCGGTGATGGAGACGCGCAGGTCGTGGATCACGCGGCCATGGCTGTCCGTGAGCCGCGAGCTTGCGGGTGCCTGAACTGGCGGATGTAGGTACGCTGCAGCCATCCTAGCTTCTAGGCTATACCGTCTGCGGGAAATTTGCGCGGGACGCGCAGGCCGGCGGGACGCAACCTTCAAATCCAAACGAAGCGATACCGGTTCTCGAAATAGCGTAGGGCGAGGCGAATTCGCTAAGTGGCTCTTTCCTCAAGAAAAAGCCACCTTGAAACAGACTCAAGATGCCTCATAGTGTTTCGAGGACCGGGCTAGTCGATTCGGGGAGTGCCGCGGCGCAACACCAGGCCGGCGATGCCGAGCACAGCGATCATGATCAGGCACAGAAAGAAGTAATAGGCCATGGGGTGAATCCAGCCGGGCGAATAGGTAAGGTCCTGGCCGACCCAAAGCAGAAGAACGCTGGCAATCACGGTGAACTGCCCCGCGATGACCAGCAGCACATGGCCGAGATCGCGGCGCTTGTCCAACGCCTCCACCTGGTCCGGCGTCAGGTTGCGCTCTTCCGGTGGGAGCAGCACATTCGCCATCGTTATTCTCCTGGAGCGGCCGAATGCGATTGCAGTCGCGGATCGTGGGTACGTTTGGAGCGTACGGGCTTGCGCCCGTACGCTTTGGGGTCCAAAATGATCCGGGGCTTTCGCCCCTGAGGGAAGCTGACCCGTTAACCCGCAACGCGCACCGTTCGCTACTACGATTGAATCACATCGCGGCGGGAGCGCGCCAGCGGCGAGCGACGCACGAAACCGTACAGCCCAGTGACCGTGCTTGCAGAACGGTTCAGTTCTTCGGAAAACCGACCGACTCGGCGTAGAGCGGGCGCTTGTCGGCAGGCAACTTGAGCGCAGCTGCGACCGTTGCCGGATCCTGCTGGCCGTGCAGCGAATAGAACCACGCGTTCAGGCCCTCGGAGGCGGCGAAAAGATAGACGTTCTGGCCGATGAATCCGACATCGACCTGCGCCCAATCGTCATTCGCCGGAGCGACAAAGACGAGCGTAACCGCAGCCTGCGCTCCGTGTCCCTGGCAGACGCGGGAGCGTACATCTTCGGCGGCGACGGCGCGCAGCCGGTTGGCTTCGGCCTCGTAGACGTAGACCCCGTCGGCGAGGACCACATCAATCTCGATGTCCTGGCTGTTCATGGCCGAAGGAGCGGTGCGGCCCAGGCCGGGCTTTGCGTCGCGCGCGCGATTCACGCCAAAGGCTGCCCACAGCAGGTTCGAGAGAGCCTGCAGCCCGAGCGGTTGATCCCGAAATTCGCGAGTCGTTCTGCGCTGGGCAAGGGCCTGCATCAAAGGCATGCCGCCGGTGATCTGCGGCTGCGGGAGCGAGATGGATCTCAATTCCGCAGCTAAGACAGAGGGAGCTTTGTCGCGGCAAGAGCTGAAGGACGCAGATGAAGCAGCGACGACGAGAAAGAGGCCGGCACGAAGAAGGATCGGAACGCGAGCTGCAATGGGCATGATGTCACCTCGAAAGGCTCGGCTGGGCACGCCCGCCTCCTGAGGTGTGCAAATCAAGGGGAACAGAGAATCATACTCTCAAAGAGCGAAGCGGAGATAAGTTGCTGGTGAGTCAGTCTGAAGGGCACGGGCCGCGCAGGCTGCGGGAAACCCGATTCCCGGAAGGTCCTGAAGTGCGCGGCAAGCCGCCCTTTATAGGGGTTCGCCGGTCCTGGATGTCTCACTCCACCAAAAACGCCAGCGATTGCAGCGTGGTGATCTCGAACGGTTTGCGGCAGCGGACGTTGGCGCAGGAGAGCTTGTCGTCACGGCGCACCATGTAAGACTGCGCCTTGGCGAACTTGGCGCGGTCGCGCTCATCGGCGTGGCGCGGCAGCGAAGCGCGCTTGCGGCGAACCACCCAGGTTACGCGGTAATCGCCCGCCTGGCCGCACTTGGGGCAGACGAGGTTATGCGTGCGCATCTCCGTGGTTTCGGTGAAGAACTCTCGCTCGTCCATCCTTTGCCGGCTCCTTTGGTCGCCACGCGGCGTTGACCCGTCCGCTGAGGGCTTATGAGATTTGATTCCACGTACGAAAACTCGTCCGTTGCAGCGCTGCGCCTCTTCCGGTCCCCAGCAATCTATTCCATACTCTTCCCATGGCCAAACGCAAGCGAGCCACGTTTTCAGCCGCCAAGGCGGTGAAGGCGAACGCGCGCGAGCGGGTGGGGCAGCCCAAGCCCTCGCGGACGATCGACGAAGCGCCGCGCATGCCGCGAAAGGCCAAGCACAAGCCCAAGCTCGAGCAGATCATTGAAAGCGGAGGAGAGTAAAAGATGGCTAAGGCGGTAGGAATCGGCGGAGTTTTTTTGAAGGCGCGGGACCCGAAACAGCTGTCGGCGTGGTACGCCCAACAATTCGGCATCGCGATCGTCTCCAGCGATTCGCTCACCTTCGACGGTCCCGAGTCGATGGGCATGACAATCTTCGCCCACTTTCCGGCCGATACGAAGTACTTCGGCGACGGGCCGCAGCAATCGATGATCAACCTGCGGGTCGATGATCTGGACGCGCTGCTGGAAAAGCTGTCGGCCGCCGGCGTGCGCATCGATCCCAAGCGCGAGGACGCGCCATACGGCCGATTCGCGTGGATCTGGGACCCGGAGGAGAATCGAGTGGAGCTGTGGCAGCCGGCGGCGGAGGAATAGGCGCCGGACCTTACTCAGCGCCGAACAGAACCCGGCGGTTCTGCATCGGACTTTGGTCATTCCGAACCCGCTTTGCGCCGCATTGGAAATGCGACGATCGCGCCGGCGCGTTCATCCCATCGCCACCGCACGTGATGGCCCTGCAAATGCACGCCGCCGATCCAGCGGTCGATGCCGTTGAGGGCGACGTGGTCTTTCGTGCCGGCAAGGATTTCGCGGCCCAGCTCCGTGATGCCGATCCTGGAGGCATAGAAATCGCGGCTATCCAGTTTGCCGCGGAATAATTCGACGACGCGGATCAGCGGATGCGGAGCGTTGAGAAATCCGCGGAGCATGCCGAAGAGGAGCGTGTCGCCGATCAGCTCGCTGTGCAGAGTGGTCCCGACAATCGAGGCCGCAGTCGCCACGCCGTGAGACTCGACCGAGCGAAGCAGTTTGCGCTCGAGGCGCGAGAGACCGCTGAAACATTCCGGATACTCGTGCAGGAGCGAAAGGACAGTTTGGCGAATTTCCGGCAGTGGCCGGAGATCGGCGCGCAACAGGCGAGCCAGAGGCATGGGCGACGGCGCGCAACAGGCTTTCCATACCCTCCGGGCAAGACGCTTTTGCGCCAATGTGACGGGCTGGCGGGCCCCTAAGGCAGGAAGAAGCTGTTCGGGCTTGAGCCAGCCGCCATACGCCGACACCAGCGACAGCTTGACCGCATTACTTTGCCGGTCGCTAAACCATTCAAGCAGTTGGACGAGGCTGAGTTGGCAGAGCGATGTGCCTCCGAACCAGAGCACAACTTCGTCGTACTCCGGGAATCGGCTCAGCGTCTCGTCCCGCCGGTCGAAGGCGGTCGCGCTCTTTCCGGTCCAGTATCTCGACCGCAAGCGGCTCAACTGGCGCAGCGTCAGTCGGCTTGGGACCGGACCTTCATAGAGGGCATCGCGCCAGGAGAGAATCGTGCCCGACCTGGCCAATCCGGCCAGGCGCAGTGAGCCAGCGGTCGAATCGCCATCGACGATGTGGAGCAGCTTCGCCGCCATTCGGAGAGCATAACCCTTCTGCGCGCGTATCGGCGTCGCGCGGAGGGAGGGTTGTTTCTCACTTGGGAAGCTGCCAAATCGCAGCCCCCTCTTATTGGCTTGCGCCCGCCTGCGGCTGATTGACGCTGTACGGCCCGGGAAGGATCGGTCCGGAGAGCTTCGCGTCTGCCGGGCTTCCGGCTACGTTAGTGCGCTTGGAGTAGATGCGGAACTCGACAACGAGGTCAAGAAGGACAGGCACGGGTTTGCCGTCCTTGATGGCCGGCTGGAATGTGGCTTTGCGGATGGCATCGGCGGCGCTTTCATCGAGACCGAAGCCGATAGGCCGGGCTACGGCGATTTGTTCGGGCCGGCCGTCGGCGCCGATCACGGCATGGTAGAGCGACATGCCGGCCACGCCGGCGTTCTGGGCAAAATCGTTCGACTCCGGCTGGATTACCGTCAAGATCTTGGCCTTCTGGTCCACCTGGCTCTGGCGCTGGACGCTCGGATCGGCAGGACGGAAATCGGTGTGCGCGGCGGCGGCCTGGTAGTAGAGTTTCCAGAAATCCGGCATGGCGGCCATCATGCGCTCGTCGAGACCGTCAGAGAAGATGTGGTCGAGCGCTTCTTTCAGTATCTTGGTCGCGTGCGCGGGCGAGGTGGTCGTGGTCACGGCGCTGGGCGCGGCCGGCTGCTCGTCTTCCGCCACTGAGTTTGTATGCGCGTTGGCCTGATCCGCTGAAGCAGGCTGTGTCTGAGGTTGATTCGCGTTCGCAGGCTCGGGCGCGTTCGCAGCGGACTCGGATGCCGGCTGCGAGGCTGTCTCGGAATCTGGCTGCGCGTCGGCCTCCGAAGCCGGCCGTCCGGCTGTCTCCGCGGGCGTTACCTGGCCGCCGGGACCGGCTTTGGCGTTCTTTGCGCGGTCTTTCTCTTTTTTCTTCTTGGGCGTGATCACCTGCTCGCGGTCGATGGTGATTCTCACGAACTTCTTTTTGGGTGTGATCTTCACGCGGTCGACAGCCTTAGTGGGGTCTTCATAAGGCAGTGCGCCCAGGAAATGCAGGCCATAGCGGGCGCCATCCAGCTCGACCTTGTGTTTCGTCAGGCGCACCTTGTCGATCTCGATGCCGCAAAGCGTATAGGAACCCTGCGGCGAGTGGCTGATCAATTGGCCGTGCTCGTCGAATTCGAGGGAATTGTCGAGGAAGCCTCCGCGCAGGTAGAGCGACTTGCCGACCAGCAGGTGGCGAAGTTCTTCTTCCGTGATGCCCCCGGCGCGCGTGTCTTCCTCTTTCGCCGGATGAGGCGCGGCCGCCGAAGCGGGTGCGGGCGCTGCCGGCTGGGCCTGCGGCGTCTCCGTAGCCGATGTCGCGGACGGTTGCGCGGGCGGCTGAGCGGCTTCCGGCGTTGGGCTGGACTGCTGCGAGGGTTGCGCCGTTGGGGAACCGGCAGAGGGCTCCGCCTGCGCGGCCGGAGGCGTGGCTTGCTGCTCTCCAGCGGCGGCGGCCGTTGTCGGCTGTTCCGGCGCCTGCGCGGGAAGCGCCGGGAGAAACGCCAGCGCCAGCAATAACGAGACCAGCAGCGCGCACAACCGGGCGCATGTGTCGGCGGAGAGACCTCTGCGAGGGCGGAAATCGATTGAAGCCATGGGGGTTGACCTTTGTCGGTCACTTTACCAATCTTTCGCGGAGTCGAATATAGAGACTTTGGTGCCTTCACGCGAACTTTTGTGGGATGCGGAAAGAGAGCGGGTTGTCGTCTACGAACGGCGAATTCGCCACAAAATCCGGCGAAACAGGCGTAAAACACGATGCGCGTCGAATTCGCTCATCGAAAGGCGGCGCAGCAGATGGCGCAGCTCGAGGCGATTGGCGGCGCGCATGGCCGCTGGCGAGTAGCCTGAGGCGATCATCGTCTCCTCGATGACCCCGGCCAGCCGGTCGAGGCTCCCGGAGTGGGCCGCAGGGCCAAGCGATGTTGAGGCCGATTCATCGGGCTCCAGCAACCGCGCTGCGCGAGCAAGTTCGTAAAGGCAGACAGCCACGGCCTGGCCGAGATTCATCGACGGCTGGCGGGGATCGGTGGGGATCTCGACGAGGGCTTGACAGTAGGAGAGATCGTCGCGGGTCAGGCCGTGCTTTTCCGGCCCGAAGACGAGGGCGCCGCGGGCGGCGCTTTCCAGCCCGGAAGCGAAAAGCGGAGCGAATTCGGGGAGCGGCACGGCGCGTTGATCGGGACGGCGATGAGCCAGGGTTGCGGTGCCCGCAACGAAGGAGCAGCCGGAAACAGCCTCGGCCAAAGATGCGGCTTCCACTGCCTTGCGGAGCAGATCGGGTGCGCCGACGGCCGAGCGGGCTTCGCGCCAATGGGGCTCATAAGGCGCGACCACGGTGAGTTGGGAAAAGCCGAAATTGGCCATGGCCCGCGCCGCCGCGCCGATATTGAGCGGGTTGCGCGGACGAACCAGGACGACACAAAGGCGATCGCGTTGGGCGGACGAAAGCAAGAGACGATTGTAGAGCGTACGAAGTGGCGGGACTGCTTCGGGGCGGTCTGCAGGGTTGCCAAAAAGCATCGAGAAGCGGGGATTTGTGCAAGGGCACGACTTTAACAGGTTGCGAAAAAACTCCATTCGGAGGGAGGCGGGGGTTTTAACCCCCGCATAAAGCCAACAGGATCACCGCGGGCTTCAGCCCCGGAAGGACCTATTTCGCCGATTTCACCCGAAATATGGAGTTTTTCCGCAACCTCTTTAAGTGGGCCGCCAATGCCGTAAACGAAGCGGGGCTTTAGCCCTTGCGGCTTGCTGGTCTGGCGCGATTCGCCTTCGCCCTCTCCGTCTTTCTGCAGCTCTCTACGCCGGCCGGCTATCCGCGGAAGGTCCATAGATGGCGGGCACCGTGCCGCCCATGGGCCGAAGGTACGCCGATAACTGGCCTCGGTGATGGATGGCATCGAAAAGGATGTACCACAAGAACTGGCCCACCGGCTGCTTCGATACGAGCTTCCCGTTGTAGAAGAACTCCGCTGTCCGATTCCATGCCTCATCGTCCATCTTCGACACGAGATCGATGAGACGATTCGAGTCCTCTTCAAACAAATCGAGCATCTTGGCCAGCGGCGGGGGCGGCTCCGCTTTCCACCCGGTCCGGTAGTCGGTGGCGACTTCGACGCAGTTTCGCAGCTCCTTGGTGAGCGTCCAAACCAGCTCCT
>JASHTH010000612.1 GCA_030040655.1 Acidobacteriaceae bacterium
TTTTCCACCGGCTCATCTCCGTTTGAATGAGACGACCACACACGGCGGATCAGGATACACCATGCCGCTCAATTGATCCTGGTTCAGGCTTACTACGCTGTTGTGCGTCAAGGAAAGATAATCCGGGGCAAACGAAGAACAGGCAGTTTGAAATACGAGCCGGTTGCGACTTCTCATGAACGTGCCGCTCACCCGGCAGTTCTGCGCCCCCTTTGAAGTCGATACCGCCAGAGTTCCAGATATGTTGAGTACGCCTGGATCGCTCCCTGCGCTCTCCACGAGCGACAGACTGGCCAATGAGGGCGTGTTCTCTTCGCATCGTATGTAGCTACCGGACCAGCGACCGGCAACAACTCTCTGAGGAGAGGCGATCATCTGGGAACCCGGATTCACGATTGGCTTGGCCTCGGTCGTTTTCCGTGTTGGCGTAGTTCCGGGGAGATCGATGACAACATTGTTCGCTTCGGTGGAGTTCGGTTCCGGGGTATCGGACTCGCTTGGCGCCTTGGGGCCCGGATTTGCCGGCTCCGAGCCGAAACCGGTGCTCACGCCGTTTGCTCCGCCTCCACTGCCGCCACGAGAGGCCGAGGCCTCAATTGGCACTTGCGGTGGCCTTCCAAAGACCGCGTAAAGCCCAAGGCCGCCGATGACAAGGACCAACAGGCCGAGGACGCCAACCAAAGCCAACCTGCTTGGCGAAAAGCCGGCCCGCACACCCTGGGTCGAGACCGCGGCGTTGGCCTCCCCTGTCAGCATTACATTTCCCGTGGAAGCCGGCGAAGGCGCCCCGCTGGACTGCGAACCAAAGATCGGCGCAATTTGCGCTGCCGTCGCCGGAATATGTTGAACTTCGCCTGAGGGCCTTCTTTCTCTTATCGAGTCTCCACCCGCAAGAGCGGGCGTCGCTGCATCGGCCGCAGAGCTCTGGGCAGGTGCGGTGTTCAATCCCGAAACAAGGGTCTGTGCAAATTCCTCAGCCGTCTGGAAACGATTGCGCGGGTCCTTGGACATTGCGCGCAGCACAGCATCCACCACCCCCGAGGGGATGTGCGGGTAGAAGACGGTGGGGGGCTGGGGGGATTTCTCCAGATGGGCCAGTTGGATGGTAAACTCCGTCGGCCCCTGGAACGGCACTTCGCCGGCCAGCATTTCGTAGAGCGAAATCCCCATCGAATAGATATCGGTGCGGGAATCCACGTGCGTCAACCCAAACCGCCGCGGATCGACCTGTTCCGGCGACATGTAGTACGGAGTGCCCATCGCTGCAGTGGTGCGCGTCAGTCCGGGAGAGCTCTCGATCCTGGCGATGCCGAAGTCCATTACCTTTATCACGCCCGCCTGGTTCAGCATCAGATTCGCGGGTTTGAGATCGCGGTGGATGATTCCCCGCCGGTGCGCCTCGCCTACTCCCGCCAGGGCCTGCACGATCAGCGACACACTCACATTGGCCGGGATCGGACCGCGCCGGTATACCATTTTTCCCAGCGTCTCGCCCTCGAGAAGTTCCATCACCATCACCGGACAGCCATTCTGCGTGAAGCTGGTATAGAGCGTGGTGATGTTGGGATGGTTGAAGCCAGCAAGCACCTTCAACTCATCACGGAAACGGCGGATCAGCTGCTCGTTGTCCGACAATTCCACCTTCAGGAATTTGAGCGCGACGGGCCTTTCGAGTTCCAGATCGAAAGCCTTATAGACAATGCCCATTCCGCCCTCGCCCACCAACTCCTGAATCTGGTACTGCTCGTGAATGACGGTTCCGATCATGGAATCCTCTGTCGAACTGCAAGCAATTGCACAGTGATGTTGTCGGGTCCGCCGCGAACTTTAGCCAGCGCGACCAGCTCACGGCATGCGTCGCTGAGTGACTGGCCGGCGAGGGCGTGAACCATCTCCTGCCCGCTGACCAGTCCGTGGAGACCGTCCGTGCACAGCAGGACCACGTCGTTGGCGATCAATTCCAGCGGAGCTGATGGAAAGTCCCCGGACACTGCATCCGAGTCCATCCCCAGCGCCTGCTGAATCACGTTCCGTCGTCGGTGGTGCTTGGCCTGTTCCACCGTAATCAAGCCCTCGCGCACCATCTGCGCCACCAGGCTGTGATCTTCGGTGAGCTGCTCTGCCGCCCCGTTGCGAAGAAGGTATATGCGGCTGTCGCCGGTGTGGCCGTAGTAGAGCTTCTTCTTCCGCAGGATCGCCGCGCAGCACGTCGTACCCATGCTTTTCAGCTCCGGCTCCTCCTCGGCCATGCACAAGATCGCCCTATGGGCGCGTGTGAACCCCTCAATCAATATCTGTCGCGGATCCTTCTCCTCCGATGCCAGAAACGTGTCGCGCACCACTTCCGCCGCAAGACGGCTGGCGACCTCGCCCCCGCTCTGTCCTCCCATTCCGTCGGTCACCACGAGCAACCTACCGCGGTGGGCAAATTGGGTGTCGTCGTCCGGTTCGCAGTACAGGAAGAAGTCTTCGTTGGCCTCGCGCTCGCAGCCGGCATCGCTCGCGTTGGCCAGTTCCACGTCTGGTCGGATTCGCATTTGGCTACCGCTACAAGCACTTGAACTTGAGCGAAGTCTCGCCCACACGGATCGTATCGCTGTCACGCAATTGCACTCGCGAGATGCCTTGCTGCCCGTCGTTTACAAATGTGCCATTGGTCGAGTCCAGATCGGTCAGCAGGAATTCGCC
>JASHTH010000613.1 GCA_030040655.1 Acidobacteriaceae bacterium
ACGCCGCGCTCGACAAAAGGCAGGTGATCGTCGTCGACCGGCTCCTCGCGCTGGAAAAAATAGTGCTCGTAGCCGAATTTCTTCGCCGCCTGCGCGACGAGATCGACCAGCCAGCCGGTGGAACGGGTTTCGCGCTGGATGTCGAGGTCCTTGTCGCCGATCATGTCGGCCAGCATAAAGGCCTTGATCTTGCTCAGCGTACCGTCGCGGCCCCACTTGGCGGCGAGATGGCGGCTGCCGTAGGTCGAGTCCGATTCCGACCAGCTTTGAAACGCCTCTTCGCCGTCGAAGAAGACGAGCCAGACCGAATAGCCGGGCAGCGCCTTGTCGCGCGCGACCTCGGGGCGAAGCTCGTCGGCGATGGCGAGCAGCAGTCCGGTGGTCGAGCCGCCGTCGTTGGCGCCGACGAAGTTGATGTTGCGCAGCGGGTAGTTGGTCTCGTAGTGCGTGCCGAGCACAATCACGCCGTTCTTTTTGCCGGGAAAGCGCACGATGAAGTTGCGCAGGCTCACCACGCCGATGGGAGTATTGGCAGTAAAGGCGTCTTCTTCGAGCTGATCGTGTTGAAAATGCTCGCGCAAAAACTGCTCGGCTTTGGCGTGTCCGGGACTGGCTACCCAGCGCGGGCCGATGGCGACAAACTCTCGCGCATAGTCGAGCGCCTTGGCGCCGTTGAAGTGCGGTTGAGCGAGTGCAGCGAGGGGGACAAAGAAAAAGATAGCCAGAAGCGCTTTTGACGAGAGGCTGTGTTTCAACCCACCGTTTTCGCTCGCCACGGTGAGCGAATGGGATGAAGCGCGAGACGACTGTCGGATTGCAGACGACGCAAGGTTCATGCCGCGGCCTCTTTCGCCCGCTTGCGGTCGGGGTGCACCCACCACGCCGCGCCGATCCCGATGCCGTAGAGCGCCAGCATTGGGATGGCGTAAATGCACATCGTCCACGGATCGGGGCTGGGGCAGATCACGGCGGCGATGACGAACACGACTAGAACCGCGTAGCGAAAGTTCTTCCAGAGAAAGCGCGGGCTGACGATGCCGAACATGGCCAGGAAGAAGATGAGCACGGGCATTTCGAAGCTGATGCCGAGGCCAAGGATGATGGAGAGAAAGAAGCTCATGTACTCCTCGATCGTGACCATCGGCGTGAAGTTGTGGCCGAAGTTGACGATCAGGATTTTAAGCGCGCCGGGAAGGACCCAGAAATAGCCAAAGACCGCTCCTCCAACGAAGAGAGTCACGGTCGCCAGCATGAAAGGAACGGCGAAGCGTTTCTCGCGCTGATAGAGCCCCGGCGCGATAAAGAGCCAAACCTGAAAGAGGATGAAAGGCGACGCGAGGATTGCGCCGCCAACCAGCGAAACCTGCAAATCCAGGTTCAGCGGGTCCATGGGGTGCGTGAAGACGAGCGATTTGCCGATGTGGTTGAGCGGCGCCTGCACGATGCCGACAAATCGGTCGTGCAAGAACCAGACCGCGATAAAGCCGACAGCCAGATAGAGGGCGGAATGGATGATGCGCCGGCGCAACTCGTCGAGGTGCTCCATCAGGCTCATGCCCGGGAGCTCGGCGCGTTCGACAACGGCGGCTTTGGCTTTGCCTATTGCATCGGAGGGATCAACCATGGTGCGCCGCTTGCTCCGCTTCCGCGTGCGCGGGAGCGGTATCTTTTCCGGCAACCGATTCCTGTGCTGCAATCAGGTCGGTTTCCGGCCCGCTGCCCGAGCCATTCGTGCCCGAAGCGGCCTCGTCATGGAACTCAAACCCGGTTTCCGGCGCGAAGGGGCGCGAAGCCGCAACCGGCTCGCCGGTCGAAGGAGGCAGAATACGGGGCTCGGTCGGCTCGGCCTGCGTCGCGGAGGAGGCGGCAGGTTGCGACTCAACCGGCGGTGCGTCGGGAGGATAAGCTGAATCTTCGCGACTCAGACTCTCGGCGGACGCAACTGCGGGCGAGGCCGGAACTTCCGCAGCCGGCGCCTTGAGCGCCAGAGCCTTCAGCCGTTCTTCCTCTTTCTTGCGCCGGTCGGCCTCTTCGGCGGCGCGCAACTCCTCTTCCATCTGGAATTTGAACTCGTTCGAAGCCTTGCGAAACTCATACATGAGCTTGCCGATCTGGCGGCCGATCTGGGGCAGGCGCCGCGGGCCGAAGACCACCAGCGCCAACACCATCAGGATCAACGAATCGGACCATCCGAGGATGTCGAGCTCAACTGGAAGCGGGATACCCATTGAGACTCATGATACCTGTCCTCGCATTCGGCTCACAAACCGATGCATGCCCGATTACTTGCCCGTATAGATCACATGCCAGATCGACCGCGAGCCGTCGTCGGAGACGAAGAGCGAGCCGTCCGGCGCCGCGGCAATGCCCACGGGCCGGCCCCACACGTCGCTATCGCCTACCGTGAACCCGGTGAGGAAGTCCTCGTACTCGCCGGTAGCATGACCGTCCTTTAGAGGCAGGCGAATCACTTCATACCCTGAACGCTCGGCGCGGTTCCAGGAGCCGTGCTCGCAGGCGAAGCCATCGCCTTTGTACTCGGCCGGAAACTGCGAACCCTCGTAGAACATCATTTCCAGCGAGGCGAAGTGCGGGTTGACGAGGATGTCGGGCGTAATGACCTTGGGTTGCAACTCGGGATGTTTGCCCTGGAGACGCGGATCCCAATGGCCGCCCATGTAGAACCACGGCCAGCCGTAGAAGCCACCCTCCTGCACGTGCGTCACGTAATCGGGCACGAGATTGTTGCCCAACGCGTCGCGCTCGTTGGTGGAGCACCAAAGCTCGCCGGTAATGGGATTGATGGCCTCGCCCACGCAGTTGCGCAGGCCCCAGGCGTAGATCTTGACGAACTTGCCCTCGGGAGTGAACTCGAGCACGTCGGCGCGATGGTACTCCGCGGGATGGGTGTCGGGATCGTCGACGTTGGAGTGCGAGCCGACGGAAGCGAAGAGCTTGGTGCCGTCTTTCGAAAAGACAAGGTCGCGCGTCCAGTGGCCGCCGCCGCGCAGGCGTCCGCCGCCGGGCAGATCCGCGAGCTTCTGCGGCGGTTCGTCGGCTTTCAACTGGCCGTTGTGGTACGGAAAGCGCACGATGCTGTCGGTATTCCCCACGTAGAGCCACTTGGGATCGGGTCCGGCTGGAAAAAAGGCGATGCCGAAGGGCTGGCGTAGGTCGCTCGAGAAGACCGCGACCTGCTGGGCCTTGCCGTCTGCGCCAACGCCGCGAAAAACCTTGATCTTGCCCGTGTAGCTCTCAGCCAGGAACAAATCGCCGTTGGGCGCGAAGCGAAGCAGCCGGGGATTGTCGAGATCGGTCGCGTACAGCTCGACTTTGAATCCTTTCGGCGCCTTCGGCCAGGCGTCAGCGGGGCGCGGAACGACCGTGGGTCCATTGTCGACCGACTGCTCCGGCGCGGACGCGGGCAGGTCGGCGACGGTGAGGTGACGGCGAATGCCTGGCGATTCATGGGCGGCATCGGTAAACGCGGCCTGGCCGGTCAGAACGCTTGGCGAACCGGATGCGGCTGCCGGTGAAGCAGGCTCGGAGGCGGGAGTGGAGTTCGAAATGGGGTAGGCAAGCAAGGCGAACGCGCCAAGAATGGCAGACAACGCGAAGAATCGGCTCATGAAACCTCTCGGGAAAGGTGTGCCGGCAACATGGCAGGTAGAGTTTCGAGAGAACGGTGTCGTGCGCTTGACGCCTCTCGCTCCATGCGGTCTCTGATCTTGGGACGAACGAGCTGCGCGGAATTTCGCAACGACAGTGCTCGAATCGATTCAAATTCACTCAAATCTTGGTCTTCACTGGTCCTTCCTTTGTCGATGCGCGCTGACAAAGGAAGGGTGCATCTTTTCCCTCGGCGGCATCGCAGTGCGTTCGAAGCTCAAAAAAGCGCGAAGGCGACTGGGGACCCGCACGCTCCGACATTCATTACTTCTCGGCCTGCGCTCCATTCGCGCCGGAGGCGAGCCCGTTCAGCAGATTCGGCGACAGGCTGGCCGTGGCCAGTACGCGATTGTCTTTCGTGGTCACTTCGGCGGTTTTAAGAAGCTGTTTGAGGCTGTCGTTGGCGGCATTGTCCGAGAGCCCGGGAGTGAACCCGCGCGCCAGGGCAATCAGCGAGGTGAGCGCGGCGGCCTGCTGCGCCGCTATCTGATCGCTGGGGGCGATCTCCTCCACGCGGAAGCGCAGCAGTCCTTTGGCCGAGAGCGCCGGCGCCAGACTGGCGACGATGGTCGAGTCGGGTTCGAGCGGCAGCTTGAAGCCGAAGATCTGGATGGCCCCGCTTTCGGAAAACGGCAGGCCGATTTCGCCCACGCCCCAGGCGAAAGCCAGAAGCGGCACGTCGCGGTAGTGCTGCGACAGCAGCGTGGAGCCGGCAAAGGGCATCGCCGCGGTGCGATGCCGGTCGAGCATGGAGTGGATCGGCTCCGGCGTGGGAAAGTTGGAGATAGCCACCATGTCGTAGCCGATGCGCGCTACGCGTACCGTGCGGCCATGGGACGGGATACTGAAGATGGTGTGGCCGGCGTAGATTTCAAGCGCAGCGGCATGTGCTTCGAGCCATGCGTTGAAGCGCTTGCCGTTCAGCTTGCCTTCGAGCACCATCGAGTAGGCGACCGGGCCGTTGGGGCCGTTGGGATCGGGCATGCGGTGCAGGGCCACGGCGGCCTCGTCCAGGTCGCGTTCCCAGTCGATGCCAGTGGCGTCGACAAATTGCTGGTAATCGGGTACGCGGACAGGCGGCTTGAGCTGCTTGTGAAAAAGCGCCCGCAGCGGGCGGAAATTGACGTACACGATGCCATCGGACTCCGGCAGCAACCGCGCCGCCTCGGGCGGAGCCTTGGAACGCAGAAAGATCGCCACGGCCAGGAAAACCACGACCGCGGCGACAATCCACAGAGTTCTGCGCGTGCGTCGGTGCATGCGAATGCGGGCGCTGGGCTGGTGTGCGATCCGAAACGCCTTCCTTCAGGATATCGGCTCCGTGCGCCAGCTTGAAGCGAAACCGATAAAACGCGGAAGAAGTGTTGCGGAGTTGGCAGGTGGTGGAACAGAAACGACGAAATCCACGTATCCCGGAAGAGATCACCCGGCAATCTGAGGGATGCGCCATGATTCGGCCGGCTATTCATCCCAAGCGGGAAATCGCACTGTTTCTCGCGATTCTTTTTCTGCTCAGCTCCGCGTTCTACGGGCTCTTGTTCCTTCAACCCGGCGCCGCTCAGCGATGGGACTCCAACTCGCTGGCATTTATGTGGTGCCCCGGCATGGCGGCTCTCCTCACACTGTCGATCATGCGACATTCTCTTCGCGGCCTGGGATGGGGATGGGGCGGATTCCGATACTACGCGATTGCATACTTCCTGCCCATCGCAATCTGCCTCGCCGCTTACGCCCCGGTCTGGATCGGATTCCATGCCTTCCGGCCCGAGGGCGTGCACGAATCGGCGGCAAAGCTGGGTCTTCCGGCGGGCGCGCCGGGGCAACTGGCCCTGGCGCTCATTGTTTTGGCACAGCCGTTTTTGGGAATGATCGGCGCCTGCGGCGAAGAGCTTGGATGGCGGGGATTTCTCGTCCCGCAACTGCACGCGATGATGGGATTCACAAAGGCCGGTTTTCTCACCGGTCTGATCTGGGCGATCTGGCATTTCCCGGTCGTCCTCGTCGTGTTTCCCTTTTACCGGCCTTCGATTCCGGTTGGGTATGCCCTCGCCTGCTTCTGCGCAATCGTTGTGGCCATGAGCTTCGTCCACTCCTGGCTGCGCCTCCGCTCGGGCAGCGTGTGGCCGTCCGTGCTGTTTCACGCCGCCGGGAATGCTTTCCTCGGCAGCTTCCAGGCCCTCACGCGCGAGGACGCCCGTACCGCCTGGTTGACGTTTGAGTACGGCCTTGCGCTGGCGCTGGTCATGCTGCCGGTGGGATTTGCCTTCTGGAAAGCGTGGCAAACGCGGGCATTCGCGCCGGACGGGCTGACTCTGGCTTCTACCCGCTGACCTCCGACGTTGCATCCTTGCGCCAGGGATGGATCACAGATCGCATTTTGACTCGCGCTGGGTGTCTCACTGCGATGATGGAAGATAGGAATGATGACCATTGATTGGTCCGCTTGCGCCGAAGTTGAGTGCGTTCCCGGCAAGGTCGGCGGCAAGCCGGTCGTGAAGGGGACGCGTGTTCCCGCCGACGCTATCCTCATCGACGAAGAGATGGGTGCAACTCCCGAGGAAACGCACGAGAGCTTTCCGACCGTATCGGTTGAGAGCATCCTGAAGATTCGAGCCTACGCCCATTCGCATAGCCCTCAACTGCAATCGTGAAAGTCCTGCTGGACGAGAATGTTCCCCATCAGCTCCGGGCTCATTTGCCGCGCCACGATGTCGCGACCGCGGCTTACATGGGCTTTGCCGGCTATCAGAATGGAGAACTACTGCAGGCGACGGAAGGCGCCGGATTCGACGTTCTTGTGACCGGCGATCTATCTCTCGAATATCGGTAGAACTTGGGCAAGCGTAGGATTGCGGTCGTTTCACTATCTGCAAACAGTTGGAGAATCATCCGGAACCACATCCCATTGATCGAAGCTGCCATCGAATCCGCAAAGCCGGGAACATGCTCCAGGGTACAATGCGGGCGGTTCAAGTCCGAGACCATACGACCCGGCACATCGCGGATCCGAGAATAGTCTGCACCGGGCGAAATGCATCCAAAAAGCCCGCCGCGCGTCGCGCGTCGGGCTTTCGAAGAGTTATCGGACAAGTTACTGACTTACTTCTTTGACGTGATCGCCGGCCTGAAAGCCTGAGCCGGAGACGGGAGTGCACACGGCGGAGGCATCGTCCACATCGGTCGCTTTGACGATTCCGACGGAGGTGGTCAGGCGGCGGATGACGGCGCCGGTCGCTGGGTCCTTGATCTCCTTGGTCACGCGCACGACCTCAAGTTGGTCGCCCACGTTGACGCCGGCCTTTTTGCCCACGTTGAGCACGATCTGGCCGCCGTCGACCGCCGCAACCAGGCCGTCGATGGTAATGGTGCGTACGGCAACCTTGGGCGCGTCGGCGATCATGTCCTTGGTCAGCGCGTCCACGGCATTCTTGGTGGCTTCGCCGATGATGGTGTTCTGGAAGTCGCTGGAGCCGAAGTCGGCGCTGCCGCCGCCAAAGCCGTGCCAGTTGCCGCCTCCGCCCAGCAGCGACGTGCTGGAGCGCGACGACTGGCCCTTGCCCTCGGCCACGCCCAGAATCTCGGCAGTGTCGATGTTCACGATGCGCGCGTTGATGGCTACGTTGGCGTTGGGCTTGGAATGGCCGATGCCGCCGATGCCGAAGCCGCCCCAGTTGCCCCCGCCGCCGCC
>JASHTH010000614.1 GCA_030040655.1 Acidobacteriaceae bacterium
ATTGCCGGGAGCAAGCACTGGATCGATGTCGGCGCGGCGCTGGGCTCGCCGAGCATCCGCACGCATATCGACCGGGCGAAAGACTCGAAGCCGGATGTGGGTCGCGCGGCCGAAGCTCTGGCGCGCGTGGCCGATTACGCGGCAGCGAAAAATGTCGTCGTGCACCTGGAGAACGACGACCCGGTGAGCGAGGATCCATTTTTCATCGCGCAGATCATCGACAAGGTCGGCAGCCCATGGCTTCGCGCCCTGCCCGATTTCGGCAACTCGCTGGCAGCGCACGACGAGGAATTCCAGGACCGCGCGATGGAGACAATGTTTGCCCGCGCCTATGGCATTTGCCACGTGAAAGACGGCGAAGTCGACGACGCGGGCCGAGCGTCGCATGTGGACCTGGCGAAGACATTCGCCATTCTGGAAAAGCATAACTACAAGGGGTATTGCTCGATCGAGTTCGATGAGCCAGGCGATCCCTATTCAGCGACGGCAAGATTGATCGAGCAGACCGTGCGTTTTCTCTCGTAATGGAAGACGAGTAGGGTAACTCAGAAGATCGCGGAACATGCCGGCCGGGTCAAACGCAGATCCTTCGACTCGGCATGGCGCAAGAACGCGCCAAACCTCGCTCAGGATGACATCGTTCTCTAGGCGGCGAACATTTCACTCGCGAGTCGTGTCAGCGCGGGAAGAAATCGAATTCCTCGATCGCGATTTTAGCGCCGAGCTGCATGCGCGAGGCGTCGGGGGAGACGATCAGGGTTAACTCGTCGAATTGGCGAAGCGCGGCACGGTTGGGAATGGGAAAATGCAGGGTCTCCTCGACCGGCGCTCGCTTCAAGGCGAAATGGTCCGGCTCGGATGAGAGCAGCGACAGTTCGCCGAGGTAAATGGCGGGCCGGCGGAGGGCCGCGGATTCGCTCAGCACCAGGCCGATGGCGATGCGGCCGGGTTGGTTGTCACGGTTTTCGACGACGACGTCGATCTGGCGCAAGCGCGAGAGGCGAATCGGCGCGCCGAGATTCTGATGGGCCTCCATCGTTACAGGGAGAAAATCGGTGGAATGAATGTTGGCCTCGAGCGGGCTTCCACGGGCCACATGCGGCCGCGGTCCAGGCTTGGTGGCCGGAGGTTGAAAGTACCAATAGGCTCCGGTGAACCGAATGACGAGGGGCTTTTTCATTCGCGTTGCGGGCATCAAACTGGCGAGCGGAATCGGCGCGACGATCTCCTTCTTCGGCGGCTCAGGCCACAGGATGATGCTCTGGTAGCCGTCGAAGCCGAAGCCGGACGACTTTCCGCTGGTCGCGCTGGTTGCATTGGCAGAGTTCCTCTCGCCAGCGGCATTCACATCGGCAAACCTCGCACCGCGCAGATCGTTGCGAGAAGCGATCATCAAAACCATGATGGTGATGAGCAGGGCCGGCAGTACTGCACGCAGCAGACGGCGCCACGCGCGGCGCCGCGCAATCCACGCCGGAGCGGGTTGTGGAAGTGCGCCAGCCCATTGCCAGGCGAATAGAAAAGCACAAGCCACCGCGAAGCCACACGCGAGCGAGTTGGAGCCGAGCTCCAACGCCGCGAAAGCCGCCGCAGCGCAAACGGCGATGGCGAATCCATGCCAGTCCCATGGGATCGGCTGAATCGGCCCGGTAAAGGGTTCCTTTTGCTGCGACAGAGCGAGCGGCGCACCCTCGCTTGAAATGTCAGCCAGCGCAAATGGGTGAATGCAGATCGCCAGCATCGCCGCGCCGATGGCGGCCATCAGTAGAGCCCACTCCGATCCGTGGTCGTTGAGCAATACGGCGGGAGCCACCCATACCCATGCAGGCCCCAGCACGAACGCGGTCGCGAAAAGACGCCGCCAGGAGCCGGCTTCGCCAGGCGCCCCGAACAATAGCGCGCCCAGCGCACCGGCAAAGACGGCCTGCGCCATGTAAAAAACCGCAGCGGGTAGAACGCCGATCGCGGAGACAATCTCTTTGGCAGGCAAAAAGCACAAGAGCGATTCGACCAAGATCGCCGACACAGAGCCGGAGATGACCAGACGCGCAGTGATCGCCGCGGCGCCACTCTCGCTTGCCTGTGCGGCCACTTGCGAAATCTCAGGCTGGCCTGAAGCAGCCATAGTCTTATCCAACAGCGATGCCGCCGACCTTTCGTTTGACTGGCGATGCAACCCGCCAGAGCGCGTAGAGAAGCGTGACAAGCGTCGGCAGGCGGTCGACGAGCTCCACCATTCCCACATTCGTTATCTGGCCGATGAGAGTCAGCATGCGACGGTCGATGGGCCTCACCTCGATCGGCAGAAGGAATAGGACCAGGCCGATCGCCTCGGAAAGGACGATGTAGAGCGGAACGCTCAACAGCAAGCTTCGGCTGAACCGCCGCAGTTCGACACGCTTTGCGATGCACAGATACGTTGCGAGGAAGACGGCGACACCGGCCCAAATGTAGATCAGATCCGTGGTCAGGTTCAGAGCCTCATAGCAGATCGTTGACCACGGCCATGGGATCCGCCAGACGTGGCCGACGAAGTTCGCATGAAGCTCCGTCCTGAGGGTTAGGAGCCACCAGGCCGGGCTCAGCATGGACCAGGCAGCGGCAAAGACCAGCAGGGTCTTGCGATGGAGGGTCTCCCTGCACCAGCCGATCGCTACCGCCGCCACGACCTGCCGCCAGAACCAGAGACGTGAGCGTCCGAGCCGAAACTCTTCGAGCAGATCTCCGGCGAGCGCGTCTTTGTCGGTTCCGGGAGTCAGGCGCTCCAGCATCCAAACGGCGATCTGCGGCGGGTCGATCCGGTTCATGCGCGCTCTCCTTTCGGCTCCGGGAGATGACGCCAGAGGCGTGTCAAAACGCGGCGCGTTTCATGGACTTGGCGAAGGCCCTGCCTCGTGACGCGAAAAAAACGCTTGGCCTTGCCGCCGCGCTCGGGAGTCGGATCGCCGAGGCTCGAGGCCACCAGGCCCTTGCTCTCGAGTCGCTCCAGCGCTGCATAAACGCTGCCGAGAGCCGTCTCCCTGCCGCGGTGTTTTTCGATGGCGCGCGAGATCGGCACACCGTACGCCTCCTCGCCGAGGGAAATCACAGCGAGAAGAATCATGAGCTCGAATTCGCCGAGGTAGGCGCGTTCCATGATTACTTCAACATTAGTGAAGAAATTGCATTTTTGCAACAGTATGGCTTCCCAGGTCTCAGATTCGGGGCCTGGGGCACGCGGAATCCGTCTACGACCAGGCGCGGAGTGGCGAGCACCAAATCATCGATGTTTCTGTTAGCCGCGATTGCCGGTAAAAGTGGCGCACCCGGTGGACCCATGCGAATTTAGACACCGGCGCCAGAGGACTTGTTCCACAAATTGGAGAAGCAGGCCAGCAAGTTAGAACCGCAGATCCTTGGACTCCCCGCTTGTTCGCCGCAGGCGGACGCGGGGTCGCTCAGGATGACCGTGTTCCTTGTGGAGGCTTTGTTTCGACTCACGACGCTAGTGCGGCGTTCCTTCGTCGGCCAAGACCGGCAGATTGACGCGCCTCACGTCGGAGAGGAAGCGCGAATTGCTGCGCAGCGGATCCCAGACGCGGTCGGCGTTCAGGTAAATCAATGAGGCCGAGTGCTCGTCGCAGGCCTTGTCGAGCCACTTGAGCGCGCTTGGCGTGTCGTTGAGGGTGGCGAAGACGGCAGCGATCTCGGCGGCAGAGATGTATCGCTCGCCGGCTGCCTGCACCAGGTCGGCGAGGATCTTGCGCGCTTCCGGTTCGCGGTGAGTGAGCGCGTAGCAGCGCGCGAGATAGGCATTGGCGACGGGATCGCGATGCGAGAGCTCGACTCCATTTTCGAATTCGGCGCAGGCCAGCTGCCCCTTGCCGGTGTAAAGAAGGTCGAGGCCGAGCACACGGTGCGCCTGCACAAAGTTCGGGTCGATCTCCACGGCTTTTTCAGCCTGGGGAATGGAGCGCTCGTACTCGCGCGCCATCATGTGGTGCCAGGCCATGTGCTCGTTCACAACCACATCGGTGGGGTCCAGGCCAAGCGCCATCTCGCTTTCTTCGTGCGACTCGGAAATGCGGCCCAGAGCAATGAGCTCGTGCGAGTACCAGTGCAGCGCGTTCACATAAGCCGGGTTGAGCGCGAGGGCGCTTTTGAACTCATTCTCGGCGCCGGCAAAATCCCAGTCGTAAACCAATTTGATATAAGCCAGCGAAGTGTGCGCCTCGGCCGAGGAAGGATCGAGCGCCAGCGCCTTTTGCGCGGCGTCCTTGGCGATGGGCATGGCCACGCTGGGCGCGAGAAAGCTGTTGCCGTAGGAGCCGGCGAGAATCCACGCATCGGCCATGCCGCTCCACGCCGCGGCATACTTCGGGTCGATCGCCGTGGCCTGGCGAAAGAGCTCGATGCTGGTCTGCACCGCCTCCGGGGTGCGCTTGTTCCAGTCGTAGCGGCCTTCGGTATAGAACTTGTGCGCCTCGCTGCTGGGGGTTTCGGGAGTGGCAAGCTGGCGCTCTTCTTGCGGGCTGAGTTGCAGCGTAAGCGCCTTGGCCAGCCGCTGCGAGATCGTGTCTTCGATTTCGAAGTCGGTGGAGCTCGGCTCGTCGAAGCTTTCGGACCACAGCACGCCGCCATCGCTCACGCGGCGCAGATGGACCGCGACCCGGGTCCGGTCTCCCATGCGATGAATCGAGCCCTGCAGCACAGCCTGGACGTTGAGCTGCTTGCCTATGGCGACCGGGTCCGGCGCAGACCCGAAGTTGCGCACCGCGCCGATGGGCCGCACGACCAGCTGAGAGAGCCGGCCCAGCCGGGTGATGACAGCGTCGGTCAAGCCCACGCCGAGGTACTCGTCTTCTCCGGCGGCGCCCGGCGCGTCAAAAGGCAGAACCGCGAGAGATCGAACGGAACCGAGTTGCGCCGCGCGACGGGAGGCGTAGACGCGCAGTGCGACCCAGGCGCCGGCGACGACGGCGAGAACCACGACCGACGCAATGACCCACTTGAGGAGATTGGCGAAGAAAGGAGGAGCAGAAGAGACGCTTGCCAGAGCGGGTGGCGGGAGCGGGGTCTCGGTGGTGTCGACCGGAAGCGGGATTTCGTCCGCCTTGGTGCCGAGCGACCGCAACGCAGCTGCCCCGTCCTGCCCGGGATGCACCGTGACGGGTCCATCGAAACGGTAACCGCGCTTGGGGACCGTGCCGATCCAAGGCTGGCCGCCAGGCATGTTCCCCAGAGCTTTGCGGAGCAACGAAATATTGACCGTGAGGTTGGTCTCCTCGACAAAGCTGTCGGACCAAACCGTCTGCATCAGCATCTCGCGCGTAACAAGATGACCATGGTTCGCGATCAGGGCAACAAGCAGCTCAAAGGCCTTGGGAGCCAGCGGAATGGACACGTCGCCGCGAAGCAGACGGTGCTCGACGGGGTCGAGACGGAAATCTCCGAACTCATATTGAGCGGTCTCTGACGTATGGAACCCCCGCGAAGCCCACCAACATTTTGCCATCCTTTTCCCAACATTTTCTTTAGGCGCCTGGCTTCGGGGAACATTGCCTTATTGTCCGATCTATTTGCCGACGCAGCGGGGCCCGCTGGAATGTTCCGCGGTCCAAGCCAAGACTCACTCCTAATCAGCTCATCGGCAAAGGTTTATAGGACCGCTTACACGATGGGAGAGCAAGGCCGGCGTCGCGTTGTAACAGGGCTTTCATGAATGCAACGAAACTCCAAGGGATTCCAAACGACATTATTGGCCATCGCTGAGTAGGTTGGGATCACGGCTGCAGAGAAACGCTCCCACACCGAGGAGGAATTCGAAGCAGGCAAACTTCTGAATCGAGGACCGAATCCCATGACCACCTCTCGCACGATGATGGAAGCCCGGAACGGAGCTTCTTCCCTGCGCCGGATGCCCGGTGCGCGCGTAACCCTCGCCGCGGCGGCGATGCTGTCGTTTGCCGCCGTGGGCGTTGCACAGGCCAACAATGATGCGTTCCTTCCCAGCGCGGTTCGCAGCGCCTCCACGGTGCCTTCCAACGGCGACGTGAATCCCTACGGCGTAGCCTTTATCCAGAACACGTTCCTCACCGGCAAAGGTCCGCTGCAGCACGGCGACATCCTGGTTTCGAACTTCAACAACAAGAACAATCTTCAGGGCACCGGAACGACCATCGTGGACATTCCGGCCAATGGCGGAAAGCCGACGCTCTTCTTCCAGGGCAAGGCTCCACTGGGTCTTTCCACCGGCCTGGGCACGCTGCAGTATGGCTTCGTGCTGGTGGCGAACCTGCCCACGTCGGACGGAACCTCCAATACGGCGAAGCCGGGCTCGATCCTGGTCATCAATAACCAGGGCAAACTGATTCAGACCATCAGCGAAAGTGCGATCGATGGTCCCTGGGATATGGCGGTGGTAGACAACGGCGACCGCGCTACGGTGTATGTCGCCAACGCTCTGAACGGCACCATCAGCCGAATCGACTTTGGTGTGAACGACCAGGGCATTCATCAAATCGACCGTGCCACGATTGCGTCGGGTTACATGCACCAGGGCGATCCGGCGGCGTTGTTCGATGCTCCGACGGGGCTGGTCTACGACCGACGCAGGGATCGCCTCTTCGTTGCTTCCACGCTCGACAACCTGGTCTTCGCCGTGCCGCAGGCTTCTACCCGCACCAGCAGCGCCGGCCCCGGCTACATCGTCTATGACGACTCAACGCACTTGCACGGCGCGCTGGCCATGGCCGAGGCGCCCAACGGCCACCTGCTGGTGACC
>JASHTH010000615.1 GCA_030040655.1 Acidobacteriaceae bacterium
TGATAGAAGACCACCATCAGCACCGCGATGCCGCGCAACCCCTGCAGCTCGGGAATGTACTTGGGCAGCCAGGTTGGGCGCTCGAGCGGCAAGAATCCAAGGTAGCAGGCTGGAATGCGCGAAGGGCCCGTTCAGCCTGCCAAGGGACGCCTGAGAGCAGGAGTCGAGCTATGTGCGGGCGCGATCTTGGGGTGATGAGTCGTTTCCGGCGAAGCCTTCGATGACCCAGCCGAGAAGCCAGAGGCTCGCGCCCGGAGCCGCGGCCACAAGCGGAATAAGGATCACCTCGGCCAGCGCGACATGAAGGCCCAGGGATGGAAACAGGAACGCGATCAGGAGCGTGCACAGGCACACGCCGAACACGATCAGGGAAAAACCAATCAGGCAACGGCCCGCGAATTGAATTCTTCTGGCTCCGCCGGAGATATTCATCTCGCCTCCTGTCTTATTCGATCCTTGTTTTCTCAGTCCCTATTCCCTTAGTCCCTTAGTCCCCTAGTCCCTCAGTCCCTTAGTCCCTTAGTCCCTTAGTCCCTCTCTTCACCCCGCCGCCAACTGCTTCGCCCGCTCCGTCGCCCGCATCACAGCCTTGATCAGCGTCACGCGCAGTCCGCCTTCCTCGAGCTCCAGGATGCCGTCGATCGTACACCCGGCGGGCGTGGTCACGGCGTCTTTGAGCAGCGCGGGGTGGTAACCGGTGTCGAGCACCATTTTGGCCGCGCCGAAGGTCGTCTGCGCGGCCAGTTGCGTCGCTGTGTCGCGCGGCAGGCCCACCTTTACCCCGGCCTCGGCCAGCGCCTCGATGATGATATAGATATACGCCGGTCCCGACGCCGAAAGCCCGGTCACCGCGTCCATGTGCTTCTCGTCTACGATCACCGTGCGGCCCACGGTCTCGAAGATGCGCGCAGCCAGCTCCATCTGCGCCGGCGTGACGAACCGCCCGCGGCATAACGCCGCCGCGCCCGCGCCCAGCGCCGACGGCGTATTGGGCATGGCGCGAATCACGCCGATCTCGAGGCCCGCCGCGTCCTCGATCGCCCGCGTCTTCACACTCGCCGCGAACGACAACAGCGTCTTCTCCTTGGTCAGCGCGGGCTTGATGTCGGCGATCAAATCGGGCACCTGGAAGGGCTTGACGCCGAGCAGGATCAGGTCGGCATCCTTGGCTGCGGCCAGGTTGTCGGTGGTCACGTCCACGCCCCACTGCGCGCTCAGCGCCACGGCGCGCTCGGGGTGCGCCACGGTGGCATGAATCTGCGCCGGCGCAAAGAGGTTCTGCTTCAGGAAGGCCTGCAGCAGAATACCGCCCATTTTGCCCGCGCCCAGCACGGCTACGCGCGCGTGCGGCAGTTGCGCGGGGACTTCGCTCGCCTCAACGGCAATATCGGCCATCGTTGTCCTTATCGAAGGAGGGAATGGTGGTACAGATGTCCAGAATACGCGGTCTCGCCGCGCGGCGGCCAGACAGCCGCTTCGCCATCGTCCGGGTTTCGAGAGGGTACGGGCTTCGGCGCGTACCTGATTCTTCTACCAGGATTCGGGAGGGTACGGCCTTTAGGCCGTACGTTATTCGCCCCAAGGAGAATTGGGGGCCTTAGCCCCTGAGGGAAACTTAGCCCACCGGAATCATCGCGTCACTTCGCCGCCACCTGCTTCTCGCCCGCCGCCTTCTCCTGCGTAATCCACGCATCCACGCGGTCGCTCAGCACATCGAGCGGCAGCGCGCCGGAATCCAGCACCTCGTCGTGAAAGGCCCGGATATCGAACCGGTCGCCGAGCTCCTGCTTGGCCCGGTCGCGCAACTCCAGGATCTTCAATTGCCCGATCTTGTACGCCAGCGCCTGGCTCGGCCATGCAATGTAGCGATCGACCTCCGCTTGAACGCTCGTCTCGTCGACATTCGAGTGCTCGTGGAAGAAATCGACCATCTGCTCCCGCGTCCAATGCTGCGAGTGCACGCCGGTGTCCACAACGAGCCGGATCGCCCGCCACATATCGGCTTCGAGGCGTCCGTAGTCCGAATAGGGATCGGTGTAAAAGCCCACATCCTTCCCCAGCCGCTCTGCGTACAAGCCCCAGCCCTCGGTATACGCCGTGTATCCACCGTATTTGCGGAACTCCGGCACGTCCGTCAGTTCCTGCGCAATCGAGATCTGCAGATGGTGCCCCGGCAACCCCTCGTGATACGCAATCGACTCGACCGCGTAGAGGTTCCGCTGCGTGGCGTTATAGGTGTCGATGCGCAGCCTTCCCGGCCGGCTGCCGTCCGGCGTGCCCGCCTCGTAGTACGCAGGCGCCGAATTCTTTTCCAGATACTCCGGAACCGGCGCCACCTCGAACGGAGCCTTGGGCAACCGGCCAAAAAGCTCCGGCAGCTTAGCCTGCATCGGCTTCAGGTAAGCGCGATAAGCATCGAGCAGCGCGTCGGCCGACTCCGGGTGCAGCTTGGGATTCGTCTTCAGGCTGTCGCGAAAGCTCTTCAGATCTTTGAAGCCCAGCTTCTGCGCGATCGCCAGCTCGTCGGCCTCGTCTTTCTTTACCTCGTCGAGCCCGATCTGGTGAATCTGGTCGGCGGTCAGGTTGGTCGTCGTGGTGCGGCGGATCAGGAAGGCATAGTATTTCGCCCCATCCGGCAGCGCCGAGATTCCAGGATCGGTTCGGCCAGCAGGAATATAGCTGACTTCGAGAAAGCGCGCGAAGCGCTT
>JASHTH010000616.1 GCA_030040655.1 Acidobacteriaceae bacterium
GGCATAAGATAGAATCGATGCAAGGAATGGAACTGGTCCTCAACCTGGGATGGGCGGTGCTGGCCGCCGTCATGATCGGCCTTTGGCTGCGCCATGGTCCGCGCGAGGGCGCCAGCCGGCGCACACAAGTCATCGCGCTCGCCGTGCTGCTCGCCATCCTTTTTCCCGTGATCTCGGTCAGCGACGATCTTCAGTCCGTCAACAACCCGGCCGAGATCGACACGTCGGTCCGGCGAAACCATGTAGTCGTCAGCCCGCACTCCATTCTGCCTTCAGTCGTCGCAGCCATTCCGTCGTTGCCGACCGATTTCTCGCCGGGCGCCCCGCAATTCGCAGTCTGCAGCGAATTGGCGCCTCGCTCGGAGAGCCGTCCCCTTCTAACGGAAATCGGCAATCGTCCCCCGCCTGTCTCGCTCTGATCGCTCCGTTTTTTTCGTCTACTCCATCTAGGATTCCCCTTCCCCTGTGTAGGCCGCGCAGCGCGCGGCGCAAGGTTGCATATGAAGCAGATCATCCCACTTCTTTCTGCGGCGGCAGTTGTGCTCTGCGTCGCGTTCGCGCCGTCTTTCGCCCGCGCGCAACAGGCTCTCACCTGGGACCAGGTGAAGGCACGCTTCGAAGCCAACAACCCCGCGCTGAAGGCCGACGCCGACAACGTGGACGAGATGAAAGCCGAGGAGATTACGGCGTTTCTGCGGCCTAATCCGCAGTTCTCGGCAACCGCCGACGGCACGCAGATTGCGCCCGACAACGGAGTCTGGGAGCCGCTGGCCGGTACCTTTGTGGTCCCCAGCTTCAGCTATTTGCACGAACGCGACCACAAGCGTGAGTTGCGCCTGAAAAGCGCGCAGGAAGGCACACAAATCACCGCGTCGCAGCACGAGGACCTAAAGCGCACCATGGAGTTCACGCTGCGCTCGGCCTTTGTCAACACGCTCCAGGCCGAAGCGGTGCTGGAACTGGCCAAGGCCGATCTCGCCTATTACGACCACATCATCGAGATCAGCCGCGACCGCTTCAAGGCCGGCGACATCGCGCAGATCGACCTGGACCGCATCGAGTTGCTGCGCGTGCAGTACGAGGTGGAGATTCAAACCGCAATCGTCAACCTGCGTACGGCCAAGATTCAGCTTTTGCAGCTTCTCGACGACCGCACGCCGGTCGAGCAATTCGACGTGACCGGGCCGTTCGATTTCTCCGAGGAACTTAAGCCGCTGGACGACTTCCGCCAGATGGCGCTGGATTCGCGGCCCGACCTGCGCGCGGCGCTGCAGACCCTCGAGCAATCGCAGACCAACCACAAGCTGGCCGAGGCCAACGGCTCGACCGACCCGACGTTCGGCGCCTGGTACACGTGGAACGCCTCGACCAACAATCCCAATGCGGACCAGACGCTGGGGCTGAGCGTGAGCGTGCCGCTGCGCGTCTTCGACCGCAACCAGGGCGAAAAGAAGCGCACGCTGATCGACATCGATCGCAGCCAGCAGGCGAGCGAGGCCGCGCGCGCCCAGGTCTTTAGCGACGTGGACTCGGCCTACGCCGAAGTGGAAAGCAACATCGCCCTGCTAAAGCCATACCGCGACAAGTACAAGGCGCAGGCCACGCGCGTGCGCGATACAGTGACCTACTCCTATGAGCACGGTGGGGCCTCGCTCATGGACTTTCTGAACGCGCAGAGCGATTACCGCCAGGTGCAACTGGCCTATCTGCAACTCGTCGGCGCCTATCTCACGGCCGCCGCGCAACTGAATCTTTCCGTCGGACGCGAGGTGATCCAATGACGAAGAAATCACGCCTGATATCCGCGATTGGGCTCGCGGCCTATCTCGGGCTCATCGCCTGCGAGAGAAAGTTCGACCCGGCGCAAGGCGCGGCGCCCGCCGCGCAAGCGATTGAGACCGGCAACTCCGCAGTCGTCTCCGTGGAGAAGCCGGAGCGGTTCACGCTGGTGGCGGCCGGCCGCATGGATGCGCCGGAGATGCTAAGCGTCACCGGCTCGGTGTTTCCCGATGTTTCGCGCGAGGTTCCGGTCATTTCGCTGGCCAATGGCCGCGTGGTCGACATCAAGACGCGGCTCGATGACTACGTAAACAAGGGCCAGTTGCTGTTGAGGGTGCAAAGCACCGATGTCACCGGCGCCTACGATATCTATCTGAAAGCCGTCAACGACGAGCTGATGAATCGCAAGGCGTATCTGCGCGCCCAGGATCTCTTTCAGCACGGCGCGATTTCGCAGGCCATGCTGGAGCAGGCCGAGGATGCGGAGAATGACTCCAAGGCCGATTTGGCGGCCGCGGAAGAGCAGTTGAAGCTGCTCGGCGTGGACAAGAACCACCCCACCAACATCGTTGACGTGCATGCGCCCATCTCCGGCGTGATCATCGGCCAGAACGTGACCAACGCCGCGGCGGCAGGCGTGACGCTCTCCGGCACCGCCACGGCCTTCACCATCGCCGATCTTTCCACCGTGTGGATTCTCTGCGACGTTTACGAGAACGACATTCCTAAGCTGGCGCTCGGCCAGGAAGCAAAGATCGTGCTCAGCGCCTATCCCGACCGTCCGCTCACTGGCCGCATCAGCGATATCGGCCCGGTGCTCGATCCGAGCATCCGCACCGCCAAGGTGCGCATTGAGGTTGGCAATCCCGGCATACTCAGGCTGGGGATGTTCGTCACGGCGACATTCACCGGCAAGACCAAGCGCATCTTCGCGGTGATTCCTTCCGAAGCCATTCTGCACCTGCACGACCACGACTGGGTCTTCATTCCCGCCGGAGGCAACCAGTTCAGGCGCGTTCAGATCGAGGCCGGCGACACGCTGCCCGATGGCAAACAGCAGATCCTCTCCGGAATCGAACCCGGCCAGCAGTTGGTTTCCAACATGCTGGCCCTGGAAGAAACCCTGGAGGCGCAATGATACGCAGAATCGTCGATTTTGCGCTGCAGAATCGGTTTCTCGTGCTGGCCATCGGCATTCTGCTGTTCGCCTGGGGCATCGTATCGTTTCACCGGCTTCCCGTCGAGGCGTATCCCGACGTAGCCAACAATTACGTCGATGTGATTGCGCAATGGCCCGGCATCTCTGCCGAGCAGATCGAGCAGCAGGTCACCATCCCGATCGAAGTGGTGATGAACGGCATCCCCGGCGTGGCGCACGTCCGTTCCTGGTCCATCTTCGGCCTCTCCACCGTCGAGATGGTCTTCGGCGAGCAGACCACGGACTTCGAAAACCGCGAGCGCGTGCTGGAAAGGCTGTCGCAGGTCACCCTGCCCAACGGCGTTGTGCCGCAAATGGGCACCGACTGGAGCCCCGTCGGCCAAATCTACTTCTATCTCCTGCGCAGTTCCAACCCCGAGTTCGACGTGATGAATCTGAAGTCGCTGGAAACATGGGTGGTGGAGAAAAACCTGAAGTCCGTCCCCGGCGTCGTCGACATCAACCCCTTCGGCGGGCCCACGCGCGAGTACCAGGTTCGTCTCGATCCCGACAAGCTTGTCTCCTACGGCCTCAGCCTCTCTCAGGTCGAGCAGCAACTCTCCAACAACAACGTCAACGGCGGCGGGAGTTTCATCCAGGCTGGAGACCAGGAGATCAACATTCGCGAAGTCGGATTGGTTCGCAACATTCAGGACATCGAGAGTACGGTCATCATGACCAGGAGCGGCACTCCCCTGCGCGTCAAAGACATTGCCGTCGTCACCCAGGGCCCGATGATCCGGCTTGGCCAATTCGGCGATGCCTACCATGACGAACAAGGCAGGCTCATTGACAACGACGATGTGGTTTCCGGCATCGTCGCGCTGCAAAAGGGCGCGGACGCGCAGCCCACGCTCGATGGCGTCAACAAGAAGGTCGAACAGCTCAACAGCCAGATTCTGCCCAACGGCGTCAAGCTGGTTCCCTTCATCGACCGTAGCGACTTACTGCGCTTTACCACCCACACGGTGCTGCACAACCTCACCGAAGGCATGATCCTGGTCACCATCATTCTCTTCCTTTTCCTCGGCAACGTACGCGGCGCCATCATCGTTGCTCTCACCATTCCTTTCTCCCTGCTGTTCGCGGCGATCTGCCTGGACCTGAAGAGCGTCCCGGCCAACCTTCTCTCTCTCGGCGCTCTCGACTTCGGCATGGTGGTGGACGGCGCCGTAGTGATGGTGGAAAACATCGTCCGCCATCTGTCGCGGACCGATGTAACTCGCACTCCGGGCCAGAAAATTCGCGATGCGGCGCATGAAGTTCAGCGCCCTGTCTTCTATGCCATCGCCATCATCATCACGGCGTATCTTCCCATCTTCACCCTGCAGGCCGTCGAGGGGCGGCTCTTCCGGCCCATGGCATGGACCGTCGCCTTTGCGCTGCTGGGCGCATTGATCTTTTCCATGATCCTGGCGCCTGTCCTGAGCAGCTTTGCCTTTCGCATGGGCGCCAAAGAGTGGAAGAACCCGATGATGGAATTCCTTCGTGCGCGGTACCGTAACGGGGTCACCTGGGCCGTCCGTCATCACCGTGTCACGCTCAGCTTCGGTATCTGCGCGCTCATTCTCGCCGTTTTCCTGGCCTTCAGCGGCGTGATCGGCTCGGAGTTTCTGCCCCACTTGGATGAAGGAGCGCTGTGGGTGCGCGGTACCCTGGAGCAAAGCATCGGTCCGGACGAGAGCATCGAAATCGCAAACCAGGCCCGGCTCGTGC
>JASHTH010000617.1 GCA_030040655.1 Acidobacteriaceae bacterium
GCCGTCGAGGACCTCCGCCTTGGCAGCGGCGATGCGTGCTTTCTGCGCCTCTCCCTTTCCGGCGTTGGAGATCGCGATGGGTACATTCAGCGTGCCGGTTACCGTGCCGCCGGTCCTGGCGCCGGCGGGCGCGACGGTGAGAGCCGGCTCAAGCACCGTGAAATTGGCATCGATGGCGGTCGGCTCCAACAGGGTTACTTCGATCGGGTTGTCCTTAGTGGTTGGGACGCCTCCGCTGAAATCATCGAAAGCAAAACTCGAATTGGGCGTGGCCTTGATCCTGACCCTGGTTCCCCGCGCATAACTGCCGGCGCCGGTCACTGTTCCTCCATTAGCCGGATTCACTTTTACCGTGAGGGCCTCGAGCGGGTTGATCCTTGGCGTCACGCTATCGGTTTCCGTAATGGCTTCGCTATCCGTGTGGAGCAGGCTCAGCAGCGGGGCCACGGTGTCGGTTTCCTTTATCGACTCCGAATCCGTGGCGGACTCAGTCGGATAGCAGGTGGCCGCGTTGAAAATCGTGCCGACCTGCGTGGCGCTCAGCGCATAGTTCCACACGGCGACCTCGCCGATATTGCCGTAAAAGGCACGGCCCTTGAAGACGGTGCTCTGGCCGATCGAAAACGCCGTCGTTTTGTCGGTGAGAGGCGCGTTGCTGGCGGCCGCGGCAAGCTGGCCGTCCCAGTACAGGTTTTCGGTGTTGGTGCCGGCATCGAATGTTGCCACGACCATGTGCCAGGTATCGACCAGCGTCGAAGTATCGGGGAGATAGCCCACGTTGATCGAGGCATCGGTCACGTAAAAGCGAATGTAATTGTCGGTGGTGAATTGGATATCGAAATCGTTGCCCTCGTGCGATTCTCCCTCCACGTAGAAAAACCGTCCGGCTGCGGATGGCAGCTGGGCGAGGTAGACCCACGCGGCCATGGTTCCCGCGGTATTCACCTGGCCGGAGAGCGAGGTTGCCACGTAGGCCGACGAGCCATTGAGCGAGACACTATGGCCGTGCTCGTTGCAAACGGGCGCGTCGAGGGATGAGGCGCTCGCGCCGCCTTCGAAGGTGGAGGTGTAGCTGTTCACCTGGCTGGTGTCGCTGGCCGCCTTGAGGCGGAAGTAGGCAATTGGGTTGGTGGCCAGCACCGTGGAAACGTAGTCCTTGGGATTGGCGTCGGGGCCGACATCGATTCCAATGCTGCCGGATGCCGAAGCGGCCGTGGCAGTGAGAGTCTGGCGTCCATCCGTGCCGAGTCTCACCAGGAACGACCGCGACGCCCCAACCGAGCCAGCCAGCGGCCGCGCAGACGCCGCCTCTTCAGCGGGCAACGCGGCGCGAGGATCGCTGCTGGTGAAGTGAATGCTGCGCGGCAAGCTCGCCGGGTTGTTGAACCGATCCGCCGCTGAAACCGAAAATGCAACGGGTTCTCCCGGCAAGGCACTGGCCGGCCCGTTCAGGACCAGGCGTGCGGCGGGTCCGGCGCTCACCTGGACCGAAACCGTGGCGGCCGCGATCACCGGATGCGACGCATCGGTTGCAGTTAAAGTCTGACCGCCGGACCTCGTGAAGATCGCGGTGAAGGTTCCCGTACCTGCCGTCAGGCCGGCATCCGGCGGCAGAACAGCCTGCCCGTCGCTGCTTGTCAGGCGCACTGTTCCCGAATAGCCAATGAGGGGCTCGCCGCGATCGTCCTGCGCGGTTACGGACAAAGTCACGGGAGCTCCAGCAGTGGCCGTGGCCGGCGCGGAGATCGCCAGCAGGGGCTGGGCAAATGTCCAGAAGCCGCCGCCGCGCGAGTCTCCCGCGCCTCCCACAATGGCCTGGCTGCCGCCCTGGCCCGACAGCCCAACCGCGCCGCCTTGCCGCACAGGTCCTACGGCGCCGGCTCCACGGAGTTTCCCGGTTAAGTTCCATTCGCCATTCGCGCGATCGAACTCCCAGGCCGCACCCAGGCCCTCATCTGCGCCGGGAGCGCCCAGCAGCAAGCGAGCGCCGTCGGGCGAGAGCGCCGCCGAATACCCCGACTGCGCCCCTTCAGCGCCCGCAACAGAGAGCTTTTCGCCTTGCTGAACCCAGCTTTCTCCCGAGCGCTCAAACCACCAGGCAGCGCCCGCGTTGCGCGCATCCCCGTAGCCGCCGATTACGGCCTGGGTTCCGTCGCCCGACAGACACACTGCGGATCCCTGGAAGACCGCCGTCCCTTCGCTGCCCGTGCCGGCCAGTTTCCCGCCATGCTGGGTCCACGCTTCTCCCGCGCGCTCGAATGCCCAGGCCGCGCCGCGATCGCGGCTGTCCTCAGGCCCTCCGACGAGCGCTATAGTGCCATCGGCGGAGAGCGAAACCGAGCGGCCAAACCCGGCGGGGCCATCGGCGCCGGACCCGGTCAGTTTCAGCCCCTGCTGACTCCACGCGCCAGCGGCCCGAGTGAATACCCAAGCCGCGCCGACGCCATGGTTATCGCCGGGCCCGCCAACCAGCGCCGTGTTTCCGTCGGCCGAGAGCGCGACGGCGGAGCCTTGCGCGGGCAGCCCGATTGCGCCGCCGCCGATCAACTTTGCCTGTTCCTTCCACTCGCCATCCGAGCGAGTGAAGACCCAGGCCGCACCGGTTCCACTGCCGTCGCCACTCCCGCCTACCAGCGCGGTGGCGCCATCGGCCGAAAGCGCCAAGGAGATGCCCAGAGATGCGTGCTCACCCAACTCATCCGCGGCTACCAGTTTTTCGCCCTGCTGGACCCAGCCGCCGCTCCCGCGAAGAAATACCCACACGGCACCGCGTCCCCCGGCATCGTGTGGGCCGCCTTCAATGGCCGTCGTTCCATCGGCTGACAAGGCTACGGATGCGCCCTGGCGAGCAGCTTCTGCGGAAGCGCCCGCACCGGTGGTCTTGCCGCCGCGCTCAGCCAATTGCGCGCGCAGCGCCGGCGCCAGCAGTGCGCCCACTGCGAGCAGCGACGCAAGCAAAACCCTGAAGCCAGATGCCATCGCTCACTCCGCGGCTTAACTGAAGGTGAAGGTCACTGTCACCGTGATGGTCTGCCCGGGCAGAATCTGGATGCCGTTCGAGTTGGTCCCGAGGTAGGCGTCCGTGAACTCGGATGGTGTCCAGCTTGTGCCGGACAGGCAGGCGGAGGCAGTGACGCCGGGGCTGCAGGTGAGAATGTAGGACGCTACGTTCGTCAGAAATAAGTCCGCCCCGCCATTCGCGCCTGCCGGCTTACTGGTGCCGTATAGCACGGCATTTCCGCCGGTGTTTTCCGAAACCGTGAGATTCGTCGAGCATGATGCCGAGGTATCGGGATTCCAAGGCTGGCCCAGACTCGGCAACCGGGTGCAAACACCCTGGGATTGAGCGATGGACATATAGCCGCATACACCGCTCGAATTGACGCAGTCATTCATCTTTATCGAGACGACCCATCCCCCGAACACAGCCTGGCCGGAGAGGAGATTGGCGAGCGGAGTTCCGCCGCCGGTGAGGGTGTTCTCGATTTCATGACGGGAGGCAAGAGAACCATCCGGGTTCCTGATCTCGATCAGCCAATGGCCGTGCACCTTCACCGCGTGGTCATTGCTGCCAGGCTCCGGCTTTCCGGATTCGCGCGCGGGCTGGTTCGGCTCCGGCTGCCGCGGTTGGGGTTTGGCCTGCCCGAAAGCAAAGCTCGCACAGATTCCCGCAAGCAGGACAACCCCGAAAAAAACTCTGAAGGATCGCATCGCTCCTCCCCTGTGGGCTCGTTTCGACAAATTATGCACGAACCGCAAGGAAGGCGCACCAAGTTATTCAAAATAATTCGTAACCTCTTGCAGCTGAAAGCCAGCTAGGAGTTAACGGTTGTCAGCTGCTCTTCAAACTCTTCATTCAACCACTTGCTGAACGCCTCGAACTCCTCGTCACGGCCGAGAAAGTCGCGCACCATCTCGCGGCCGGGCTTCGATCCTCCCTGTTCGAGCACCGTCTTACGATAGCGCGCGCCGGCATCGCAGCCCAGCAAGTCGGCGGGATCGAACTGGGCGAAGAAATCGAGCGCGATCACCTTGTCGAAGGCGTAGGTGTAATAGTTCGACGAGTAACCGGTCAAATGGCCGAAGCTCGCGTACATGCGATTGCCTTCGACCCACGTCCACGGCAGCAACGTCTGATAGAGCTCTTTGGCGATGCGGTCGAGGTCGATGCCGGCCCGGTCCTGGTCGTGCAGGTCGAGCGAGAGCGTGGTGTAGTAAAGCTGCGTGCGCACCCAGTCGGCTCG
>JASHTH010000618.1 GCA_030040655.1 Acidobacteriaceae bacterium
GCGAAGGGCTTGTCGATGTGCAGCGCCTGCCACCCGCCCTCAAATTGATTGCGATAGCCGTGCTCCCGCAGGTAATCCCAGATGTCTTCCATCGTCATGTCGACGGCGCGTTTGAGCAGGGAGTCGGGAAGCCTGGGGCGTCCATCGGGAAATCGATCGCCCTTCCACTCCGACGTGTAGAAGAGAATCTGCTCACGAGTCATCTTCACTTGGGCGCCTGCCGGCATTGCCGCCGCGAGAGCCCAAACCATGAGAACCAATGCGATTGTGCTTTTCATCCCGGATTCCCTTCTTTGCCAGCGAACCGGGCGCGAACCGGCCGCTCGGCGAGATGGTTCACACGCTCCTTCAGTCCGGACCGCTGGCCGGCGATCACTATATCAAAAGCGTCGCTTTTTATCGGATAAAAGGGAGTGCGGGTGCCGGGCTGTACGAGAAGACTGTGATGCCGAATGACGATCCCGATCAGTGAAACCATTCCACAATGTTCACCCCATAGTGACTGCAAAACGGCCGACAACACTCCCGCGATCTTATCGAAACAGGTGTTATCTGCGCTTTTAGAATGCAAAACGGGGTTCCTCTATACTCGCCGATTTTCCGCTCCCTATTCGTGTCAATGCGCGACTCGGCGGAATGCGCCTATCGAGAACCTCGGCGCTTATTCAGCTGAGCGGTGTGCCGCGTAAGGCGTGATCCATCTGTCTCCCTGCCAAAAACACTTCCTATGGAACAACCCTCACCCGTATCCTTGGACCCATGCTTCCCCTTCATTTGACCCATGCATAAGCTTCTTCTGCTGTTGATCGTCGGGCTGGCGCTGCCCGCGTGCGCACAGGTGTTCGATATGGAGCGGAACCGCGTGCAGATGGCGCCATTGGACGGCCTGATGCGGTTCCACACCGGCGACGATTTACGTTGGTCCGAGCCTGGTTTTGACGACTCCAACTGGCCGCTCATCTCCTCTGAGAGAACTTGGAGCGAGCAGGGCTACAAAGACTACGGCGGCTATGCGTGGTACCGGTTCAAGGTAATCCTGCCCCGCGATCACCGTCAGCTCGGCCTCTACATTCCCCGCATTCCGACCAGCTATCAGGTGTTTGCCGACGGAAAGCTGATGGGCTCGTTTGGAGGTTTTCCGCCCGACGCAACCGTATACGCCATTCACAAGCATGTTGTGCTTTTGCCAGGCGAGGCAGGCGGTCAGGTGGAGATTGCCATTCGCGTGTGGCACTGGCCGTATTGGGCGATGTATTACGGCGGAGGGTTTACGGGCGTCCCGCGCATTGGCGATGCCGAGACGCTGAACGACTGGGCGATGTTGCAGGACAAGAACGCGTTTTGGGAATTGTCCGCGCAAAACTGCTCGGCCCTGCTTTGTTTCCTCTATTGCATCGCTGGATTTGCGCTCTTCCTGATGCGGCCGAACGAGCGAGTGTACCTGTGGTACGGCTTGCTGGGCTTCTTTTTCTTTGCCTCTCCGCTGGTTCGCGACTATGCGTCATTTCACGATCTGCCGTTTTTCGCGGAGTCCGGATTGGCGGACGTGCTTGCTGCAGCGGGTTTCTTCTCCTTCGTAATGTTCACCTGGATGTTGCTGGGGGCCCGGCGCACGGTCTGGGTATGGGCGGCCGGGGCATCCCTTCTGCTGCATGCGGCCTTGTGGATTTTGCCTCTTGCCCGCCGCCTGCCCGGTTCAGCCGACAACTTGATCTTCTTTGTCATCGACCTCCCGTCTTTCATCGGCCCTCTCGTGATGCTGATACAGGGAGTCAGACGTGGCGATCCCGATGCGCGATTGCTACTGATTCCGGTGGGATTCAACACCCTTGCCAACTGGATTAACGACCTTCTCACGGCGCTTGTTGCCGCAGGCAATTCGCCAAGTAAACCAATTCTGGCTTTTTGGACCCAGACCTTCAGTTGGCCGTTCCCGTTCGGGCTGTACGATGTTTCGGTTTGGATGATTGTGCTTGCGGTTCTTGGGATCGTTGTGCTGCGGTTTGCGCGCTCGCGTCACGAGGAAGACGTGCTGAAGAACGAGATGGAGGCCGCACGCGAGGTGCAACAGGTCCTGATCCCAGATGCGATTCCAACCGTGCCTGGGTTCAAAGTCGAGAGCATCTATAAGCCAGCTGGCGAGGTTGGCGGCGATTTCTTTCAAATAGTCTTCACGCCCCAGGGCGGAGTGCTGATCGTCATCGGCGATGTCAGCGGCAAGGGAATGCCGCCGGCCATGACGGTGTCGTTGCTGGTTGGCACCTTCCGCACGCTGGCCCACTATACCCAGAGGCCGTCGGAGATCCTCTCTGCGATGAACCAGCGCATGCTCGCACGCAGCCGGGGTGGTTTCACCACCTGCCTTGTTCTTCGTGCCGACCCTGACGGCAAGCTGACTGCCGCCAATGCCGGCCACATTCCGCCTTATGTGAATGGCAAAGAGATCGCTCTCGAAAACGGGCTGCCCCTGGGCCTCGCCGCCGAATCCACCTACCCCGAAGCCACCGTCAACTTGCGGCCCAACGTACAACTCACTCTGCTTACCGATGGCATCGCCGAAGCGCGCAACTCATCCGGCGAACTCTTCGGATTCGACCGCACGGCGGCCATCTCTGTCCAACCGGCCGAAGAGGTTGCCCGCGCGGCACAGCAGTTCGGACAGGAGGACGACATTACCGTGCTGACGCTTAAGTTTGAGGAAGCGGAAGTGCGCCATGCGTGGGCTGGTCCTGGTGGCGATGGCCGCATTGGCGCTGTCTTTGTGCGGGGAGGCACTCGACGCAGAGCGGGGCCGCGCCCCGATGCTGGAAGGTGCAATGCGTTTCCATACCGGGAACCATGCCAACGCGAGCAATGACTGGGCCGAGCCAGGCTTCGACGACAGCTCGTGGACGGCGGCCGAGCAGGGTACGTGGCCCAGGCCCGCATACGATTCCGACGGCTTTGTCTGTGTGCGTTTCCACGCGCCGGTCCGCGCCGATGCGGCCGGGCCGTTCGCTTTGCGCGTTGGCGCTCTGTCAGGCGAGTTGCTTGCGTATGAGGTCTTTGTGAATGGAACGCGCGTGGGGAGCTTCGGCCGGGTTCCACCCGGTAAGCGGCTGGAGAGTCTGCCAAGGGCGGTCGTCTTCGATCTTCCATTTGGACTGGTCCGGGCGGGAGATACGGCGCAGATCGCGATCCGCGTCTGGTACCCGCCATTTGTGCGGCGGATGGGCGGGCGAGACACCATTGCCTTCGAATTCGACCAGAGCCGCACGCTGCATGCAGAAGCAGAGGTGGAGCAGCAGCGGGCGTTGCTGCGCAATGTGCCACTGATGCCGGTCAACGTTCTTGTCCTGCTGCTTGGCTGCACGGTGGCCTGGGCCGGGTATTCGTCGCGCAACCGCGATGTGCGGTTGTGTGGCTTGATGCTCGGTTCGCTTCCGTTGCTCCCCCTGTTCCTTCAGATTGTGGACGCGCGAGTGATCGACATGTCGGCATTTGCCCACTTTCCTTTGCAGGTGATTGCGCAAATGCCGTCGATATTCATGTCAGTCGTATTCATCTGGGGCATCAACGGATTCAAAGAAGTCTTCTTCAAGCGGCTGATGCTGGCCGCGATGGTGGTTTTCAACGCGGCATCGCTGACCGCTTTCATGCCATCAGAACCTTCGCCGCTGGTGACCGCGTCCATGGTGGCGCTGCCGATCGGCCTGCGGGCCTTTGACATTCTGAACGTGGGCGCCAATACGTGGGCGTTCTTCAACGTGCGGCGTAACCGCGTGATCGCCGTAACCATGATGCTGGTGCCCGTCGCCTCGCTGATCCACGGCTTGCGAGCTATGTTCGAAGGGCAGGGCACCAATTATTTCGACCTTACGTTCACCTTCTTTGGCATCTGCCTTGCGGCGGTACTGGCTCAGCGGGCCTGGGCAGAGTGGCGCATGCGCGATGCGCTGCAGGCGGAGTTCGAGACGGCGCGCGAGGTGCAGCAGAGGCTTGTGCCGCCCGCCGTTGATGTTCCTGGGTTCCGCATCGAGAGCGCTTATAAACCGGCCAAGCACGTGGGTGGAGACTTTTTCTACATTCGGCCGGACGAGGAGGGGGGCGTGCTGGTTGTGGTGGGCGACGTGAGTGGCAAGGGGCTCAAAGCGGCGATGACGGTGAGTACGATGATCGGCGCGTTGCGCACAATGCCGGCGCTGCCGCCGGCCCGCATTCTGGCCGCGTTGAACCGCGGCCTGGTGGGGCAGATGCAGGGTGGATTCGTTACTTGCTGCGCGGCGAGCATCAGCTACGACGGCAAATTGACAATCGCCAACGCCGGTCATCCACCGCCGTACAGGAACGGAGCCGAGGGACCGTCTACGCCAGGACTTCCATTGGGCATTTCCGCCGGCATTCAATACGAGGAGAGCTATTCGCTCCTCGACCACGACACTTGTCTCACCTTCGTCTCCGATGGGGTTGTCGAAGCACGAAACGCGCAGGGCGAGTTGTTTGGCTTCGACAGAACCGCGGCCATCTCCACACAGGCCGCCGCAGAGATCGCCAGCGCCGCTCAAAATTTCGGCCAGGAAGACGACATCACCGTCCTCACCCTCACCTTCTCACCCGCCGAGGTGCAGCATGCGTAGGCTCGCCCTCTTCCTGCTGTCTCTGCCGCTGCACGCGGTCCCCGCCCAGGGGCCCGGTCGGCGTTGCGCCGCAGCAATGCCTCCGGCGCGCCGGAGACAACCGGGCCTGGGCCGCGTCGGAACTGGATGATGTGGGCTGGCGTCCGTATTCCGCATGGCGTCTTGACGGTG
>JASHTH010000619.1 GCA_030040655.1 Acidobacteriaceae bacterium
TCCTGCATGCCATCGAGCGGGTTGCAGTGCGTAAACGCCTTCGGGTCGCAGCACAGCACCACGGTCACGTGGCGCAGGTCGCAGTTCACGCGGATGCGATCCTTGGCCGCGACCATGAAGTAGCTGGTCGGCGCGCCCTTCTTTTCCGAGCCGTACTTAGGATTGGCGCTGACGTGGATCACTTCCTTGGGATTCCCATACTCGTCCTTCAGCCCGTCGCGCGCGTAGAGCAGATCGTTCAGGTCGCCGATAATCGCGCCCAGGTTCTTGCCGGTGGTGATGGCGCCCCATCCGCCCACGGAGTGGAAGCGCACGGCCACGGCGCCATCGGGCAGCAGCGACGGGGTCTCGTCGGCAACGACGGCGTAGGGGTGGTCGATGCCGAGAACGAAGAAATTTACGCCGTCTGCGGCCGTCTTGCCGTCCTTGCGCGCCCGGCCGGCGGTCGCGTACTCATAGGCGCCGATGACGTGCTCGGGACGGAAGTCGCGCGAGCCCAGTCCGTAGCTACCGTTGAAGATGTTGGGCAGTTCGCTGGGCGAAATCGCAGGCAGGCCTTCGGTCGCCCGATGGCCTTCGTATTGCACGGCCTTCGAAAGCGCGGTGCGGATGTCGCGGCCCATAGGGTTGTCCCCGGCCATGGCTTCGTCGGTGCGCTCCAGCACGATGACGTTCTTCTTGCCCTTGAGCGCAGCAATGATCGCGGCTTCGGGGAACGGACGAATGACGTTCAGGTGAATGGAGCCGACCTTCACGCCGCGCGTCTCGCGCAGGTAGTCGACCGCGGCCTCGATGTTTTCGGCTGCCGAGCCGAGCGAAACGAAAACGGTATCGGTGTCGTCCGTTTTGTATTCGGAGATCAGGCCGTAGTAGCGGCCGGTCAGGTCGCCAAAGTCCTTGTAGGCGGCGACCAGGAAATCGAGGATTGGCTCGGTGAAGTTGTTGCGCCGCGCCACCACGCCCTGCATGTAGTGTTCCTGGTTCTGCACCGGGCCAAGCAGCACGGGGTTGGTCAGGTCGATCATCTTGGGAACGCGGCGACGGGTCGGTCCAAAGAGAACGCGCTGCGCCTCAGTGGGGCAGTCGATGATGTCGTCGGGTGCGCCAAGATACTCGCGGATCAGCTCCGACTCATGCTTGTAGAACGTACGCTCGAGGTGCGTTGTCAGAAAGCCGTCCATGATATTCATGCCCGGCGTGAGCGAAAGCTCGGTGACGCTGCGCAGGATGAGCGCTTGGTCGGCGGCCTGCTGCGCGTCCTTGCCCATCACCATGATCCAGCCGGTGTCGAGCGCGCCATAAATGTCGTCGTGGCCGCAGTGCACATTGAGTGCGTGCTTGGTCAGCGCGCGCGCGCCCACCTCCAGAACCATGGTGGAGGCCTTGCCCGGTGCATGGTAGTACTGCTCCACGCCGTAGACCACGCCCTGTCCGGAGGTGAAGTTGACCACGCGCTTGCCGCAGACCGAATGAGCGATGGCCCCGCCCTGCGCCGCGTGCTCGCCCTCGGCCTCGATGGCCAGCGTGTTGCCCCCGAAGACGTTCAGCTTGCCCTCGGCATAGGCCTGCTGGAAAAGCTCGCCGCCCTCGGTGGAAGGCGTAATGGGGTAAAAGACGCCCGCGTCGGCGATGCGCGTCTCGGTATGGTAGCTGACGAGCTGGTTTCCGTTGGCGGTGACCCGGTGGCCGGGAAAGCGGGCTGAAGCCTTCATAAAACCCCCTCTGCGAGGCTAGATCTTGCTTATTCTTCCGTGACTTACGCTGATCGCGTCGCGCTTGGCTCCCCTTATCGTCGAGTGCGGCCGGAATCCCTCGCGATCCGCTGCGCCCGACTCCCAAGTTCCAATTTTCCTCGCACTTACAGCGGATAGAGAGGATGCCGTTGTCAATCAAAGTGGCCGAAGTAAATCGGTAATCCAAAGGGGCGGATTGGTCCGGTTCGGCCTACTCAAAGTATGCACCGCAGACCGTTTCGGCGCATCGAGCGGGGCGAACTTTGTCCCACTTGGTGGTATGGAGTTTTGCTCCGCGAATGTGGCTGCCGAGAAACTGCAGCTGCCGACCCTGCGTCATCCCTGCTACCATTAGGATCACGCTCAGTCTCAGGGCGGAAATCCCTGAAGCGATTCGAAGGAAAGAGGTTATTGGTGGCCGACACGACCAAGATCGAAGACAAGCTGGAACGTAAAAAGCTGAAGCGCGCGGCGCGTAAAAAAGCCGCTCCCAAGGCTAAACGGACGACTCCGCGCGGCTCAAAAAAGAGAAAAGTGAAGAAGATGGCGCGCGGGCAGTCGAAGCGCTAGTCAAATCACCCCGCAAAATCGGTGGGCGCCCCATCCTTGACGCATTCTTTGCGTCAAGGGTGGGTTGACTGTTCGAAGCGGGTTGATGCCTCGGCTGAGGATGTTCACCCGAGCGCATATCCCGGAAAAGCCTTCCCCAACCGATTCTCAACCTGTACACTGCGGCGAAGGCGAACCTGATCGTTTGAAGAGGCGGGAGCCGCGCGTGGCGCCGAAACTGAAAGATTCTCCAACCGACCGAGGCGGGAGGACTTCACTGCCCAACCAGCTATTCTGCTGCAAGTCCATCGACAAACTGATCGCCGACGCGGAAGAGCCCGAGCACGCGCTCAAAAAGAGTCTCGGGCCATGGTCGCTGACCGCGCTGGGCATCGGTGCGGTGATCGGCTCGGGCATCTTTACCGTCATCGGCACGGCCATGGCCGGGCAGCGCTTCGATGTGCCGGAGATTCGCAACACGCCGCTGATCCAATACCTGATTAGCCACACAGCTCTTGCCGGACGGCCCGGAGCCGGACCGGCGCTAGCGCTCTCGCTCGTCTTCGTTGCCATCGTCTGCGTCTTCACCGGCCTTTGCTACGCCGAGCTTGCTTCCATGATCCCCATCGCCGGCTCGGCCTACACCTATACCTACGCCACGCTGGGCGAGCTGGTGGCGTGGATCATCGGCTGGGATCTGATTCTGGAATACGCCTTCAGCAACATGAGCGTGAGCGTGGGCTTCGCGGCGCATACGGTGGCGCTGCTCGACTGGTTCGGCATCCATCCGGCGCTTAAATGGATCTCGCCCGCCTACCTGCCCACCGGCCTGCAGGACTTCGCCGGCCACGATCTCTACGCGCCTGGCTGGCACTTCGGCTTCAATATTCCGGCGTTTCTCATCGTCATGATCCTCACTGTGATCCTGGTGCGCGGCATCCGCGAATCGGCGCGCACCAACAACATCCTGGTGATGGTCAAGATCTCCGCCATTCTGGTCTTCATCTTCGCCGCCTCCAGCTTCATCCATCCGCATTACTGGC
>JASHTH010000620.1 GCA_030040655.1 Acidobacteriaceae bacterium
GTGTCCGCCGAAAGGCGGATGCGCGGCAAAAGAATGAGGGGAGCCGAAGCTCCCCTCGAGTTGTGTTGCGGCTCCTCTGCGATCAGAACTGAACGCGGAGAGAGAATTCGAGCTGACGCGGCCCGCAATTGCCGCCCGGATAGCAGCCGTTGGCTTCGCCGCTGATCGGACCATCGTTGAAAATGTCCCCATCGTTCGGGTTTCCGGCGTTGATATGGTTGAACACGTTGAAAGCGTCCATGCGGAACTTCGCTTCGACGCTCTCCCAGATTGCGAACGCCTTGGTGATCGCCATATCCTCGCTGAAAAACTTGGGGCCCCCATAGGTGTTCGCTCCTCCGTTCCCGATGACGTCAAGCCCTGGGAAGGAGAAGACCCCACCGCCGCCGGGTGTGACGGGCGTCCAGAAGCTCCGGGTATGCGAGACGGGATCGAACGCAGTCAGGCTGGTTTTCAGACGGCCGCTGGCATTCGGCCGGCAAGGCGCCGCCGAGCTGCCCGTGTCTTGCGTGCAGGTCTCGTCCTTCGCCGTACCGTCCAATGCTGGATTCGTGTTGAAGTCGCTGTAGGAGATGCTGAACGGCAGCCCGCCGGCCCAGTTCAGCACGGTGCTCAACTGGTATCCGCCGATCAGCAGGTCGGCTGCGCGATTGACATTCGAGGCGAACTGTTTGCCTTTGCCAAAAGGTAAGTCATAGCTGCCGTATGTGACGAGCTGCTGGTTGCGGACGTTGCTGTCGCGCTGGTGCGTTACAACGTGACTCCACGTCCAGTAGCCGCTTTCATCGTCGAATGCGGCTGCCCACTGGTAGTTGGCTGTGATGGCAAGTCCCTTCGTGAAGTTCTGAGCCAACGTCACCTGCATGGCGTCGAACTCGGTGTTTTCGTCTGAGCCATAGTAGCTGATGCCGCCATTAGCATTCCATCCGCACATGCCGGGCTGAAGGTTGAGGTCCCCGCTGTTGTAGCTCCGCAGACCGGAGATCGAAATGTAGTTCGGATCTTTGCACGCCGGCAAAGAGAGGCCATAGTAGCGTTCGAGGTATTTGCCGTTGGAGATTCCGCCGGAATAGCCAGAAGGCAACGCCGTGCCGCCCCCTGGGCCACTCGGGTCCCAATGCAAGGTCTGGCCTGTCACGCTATATTGCCCGGGCAGGAACAGCGCCGGCTCGTCGGGATTGGTGGTATTGCCGTCGCCGTCGGCTAAGGTGTGCGTTCCCTTGTTTCCGACGTAGGCAATGGTCAAAGACAGCGTGGGAGTTAGGGCGCGCTGCGCGGCCAAGTTCCACGCATCGATGGTCGGGAAGTTGAGCGGGTTGGGACGCGCCTTTACGTTGGCAATGTACCCCGGAGAAGGCAGCAATCCATTGGACGGAACCGCGTTCGTCGCCGGATAGAGCGGAATCGGGAAGGACGGCGGCCCCGAAGAAAGCGTGAATGCCGTCCCCGTCGATGAGGGCTCGGAGACGCTTTGGTCGGCCAGAACCGGAATGTTCTGAGTTACCACGTGGCCGAAGATGGAGCCAAAGACACCGGTGTCGAAGCTACGTCCGTAGCCGGCGCGGATCACCGTCTTGGGATCGAGCTGGTACATTGCCCCGATCCGCGGATCGAACATCTTGCCCCAGCTGATTCCCCAACCCATGTCGCTGGGAACGCCGCCGATTCCGGCGACGCGCAGATAGCCGTCGGTCAGGTTCAGGAGCGAGCCGTTGCCCGGTCCGTTCACCGCCTCGGGGAAGTAAATCTCATAGCGCAGGCCGAGGTTCAGAGTCAAGTTGTGGGTAGCCCGCCAGGTGTCTTGCGCATAGAAGAAGGTGCGTTTCTGGAATTCCTTGGCGTTTGTGGCATTGGAGATGTAACGGCCGAAGCTGGCTACGTCCCCGAGCAAGAGACTGGCCCAGCCCAGACCGTCGCTTCCATTGTCCGAGGTCGGACCGTCCCCGAAGTTCATTTGGCCGGCCCGATCGGTATCGGAGGGCACGCGCAAGTTGCGGCCATAGCGCAGATCGGCGCCCACCTTGAAGGAGTGGTTACCCATGATCTTGGTCCAGTTGTTCACGATCTGGAACTGATCCTCGCGCTCGGTCAGCGGGCAGTTGCAGCGGTTGATCCCTAGTCCTCCGCCGATCAGCGATTGGTTGCCGCTAAACGGGAAACTGACGACGAAACCCGGCGCGCCGGAGCTGTTCCCGTTCACGTTGATTCCGGGAATTCCCAACTGGGTGGCGAAGGCGACACCTTCGTCGTACTTTTTGTCGATGACGTTATAGCGGTAGTATCCCAGGCGGAAGTCCGTCAGCAACTTGGGGCTGATCGCAATGTCCATGCCCGAAGACAGGCTGTCGTTGGCCCCATTCGAGTCGCCGCCGTAAGGGGGCTCGCCCAAGCCGAATCCCGGACCACCGGCAGCGCCAAACATCACCGCGCCTGACAGCGTATCCCAGAAGCGAGAGAAGCGTTCGAAAGCATGCATCTTGTCGTTGATCGTGTAATCGAGACGCTCAGTCCACTGGTTGCTGTTGAAGAGGCCCGTGCCACTTGTGCGGAAGTTGTTCTCGATCGAGGTAACCCCGCTTGTGCCGCCGGTGTTCGGCGAGTACGCCTGCAGAAGCTTGAACAAGGCGAGCGCCTGGGAAGACAGACGATTGGCTGGAATTACGTTGTTCGCAAATGGGACGGATGTCCCGGAAGAGTTGTCGTAGATCAATTGCGGCGTGCTGAGGGCCGCAGCATATTCACTGAAATCGCAGCCGGTGGCACCGAGACAGGAGCTAACCAAATGCGCGGTTGGCACGCTGTCTGTGTTGGAAACGCCGACTTTTTGCCGCTGTCCTTCGTAATTGCCGAAGAAGAAGAACTTGTCCTTGATGACAGGCCCGCCAAGCGACCCGCCGAAGCGATTCTTCAGGCCAGGAGGCATCCCCTCGAGATTTGTGGGACTGAAGTTACCGGGAGATTGGGAATAGGGATCCTCCGCCAGGTTCGCATTTCCGGTACGCCAGTCGTAGAGGTCGCCATGAAAATTATTGGTGCCCGAGCGAGTCTGCGCGGTGACGACAGCCGACACCGCTTTGCCGAGCTCGGCATCGTAATTCTGCGTGCTGATTTTGGTCTCGGTCACTGCATCCGTAGTCGGGTTGATGACGATAATGCCCAGGATCGGGTCCTGGTTGTCGGTGCCGTCCAGCTCGAAGGCGGTGCCGCCAAAGGCCTGGCCGTCGACCTGAATTTGCTTGGATCCCTGCGGATTCTCGTCCGAAGCGTGGTTCCAGCCGAGCAGCTGCGCGCCGGGCAGCAGGAGTTGCAAGCTGGTGAAGTTCTGGTCGGAAATCGGCAGGCTCGAGACCTGCTGCTGATCGAAGACCGTCGCGACATCGGCTCGGTCGGTCTTCAGCTCCGGCTCAGTGTCGGCGTTCACCTCGACGGTGGTCTCGGCGCCGCCGATGTCCATCGTAGGATCGATCCTGGGCGCGGTATCGGCTTCGACCGAAATGCCCTTCGCCTCAAAAGTCTTGAATCCTTTGGCTGTGACTTTGAGATCGTAAACGTCGGGAATCAGGTGGGGAACGGTGTAGTCGCCGGTGCCGTTGGAGGTGACCGTGACCACGGTTCCTTTGGATTCATCGGTAACGGTGACAGTGGCTCCCGGAACGGCCGCTCCGGTCTTATCGGTAACCGTGCCGAAGATCGATCCATAGACCGATTGGGCCCGGCCCGGCGTGATGAGCAGCAAATTCGCGCAGGCCAGTACCCCCAGCGCGAAGGCTGTGCGAAGCATCTTGTTCATGCGGTCTCCTGAAAAAGCCTTTGTTCTTTGTGTGGACTTATTGTCTCTATCTGTCATACCGGCCGGCTCGCGCCGGACGGCTGGCATGCAAGGCTCACCCACCGCGGCGGCAGGATCGCTGAATTACCCGGCAGTGCAGCTTCCACATTGACAGATGATTGGTGGGGAAGCGGGAAATGGCTAGACTCCGGGTACCCCGCAACGATAAAGAAAAACCGCTCTGGTGTCAACGGGTAACATTCAAAAAGGACGTGGCTTAAGATCAAATTTGCCATAGCATCGGAGGGAAAACTTCTGCATTTTGGAAGGTGAGTCGAGAGGGGTGTTTTCGCGACTTTTCCGGCTTGGGAGCCTGATCGCTTGGTTAAAGCGATTTAGTCAGGGATTTGGTCTTCTAGGCTCTTTGGGGCGCTTTTCGTCGCCCTCCAATTCTCTGCATTCCAACGCTTCGAGCGCGACCTTGATTTCCTCAATCTGTTCGGCGTGCCGCCGGGGATGCAAGGCCATCATCAAAAGCATCTCGTAGCAGTTCGTCGGACCGATGAGTGGATGGGACGCTATCCTGTTGCGAAGATCTGGCGGCGCGCTCTCAACCCAGCGCATCGTCCGCTCCCTGCTGGCGAGGAAATGCTCGAGCGCGGCGGCGAGAGTGGGAAATTGCCCGATTGGACGCACCGCCTGGGGAGATTCGAAGCGAAACGAACGATCCAGGGCACGCTCCGCAATAAGCGCTTCACGTTGCGGCGGAATGGCTGGTGTCCCTGAGTAGGTCGCACTCTCGATCTGCGCAAGGAGGTAGTCCTCCGAGACCGCGACGTGCTCCACGCAATCGAGAATTGTCCATTTGCCTGGAATTGGAGTGCGCACAGCGGTCTCCGCGGAGACGCCGCGAAGAGACTTCAGCAGCGCCCGACGTCCCCGCTCCAGTGAACCCACCAGCTTCCGCTTCTCCAGCGCGTTCATCGCGCCTCTCCGCTCAATGCGCCGGCCACAGCCGGCGCAATCCCGGGACCGTGAATCCGAACCGGCCTTCAGCCTGCTGAAAGAGATACACGGCGAGAATGGCAAGAAACGGTTCCATGGGATTGCGAAAGCGCGCCCCGGCGGTAACGAAATAATAGACCGCTGGCAACAGAACGACGGCCCATGCGAACAGCCCCGCGGCCGCCAGCTTACGTCTCAGCGCCACCAGCAATCCCAGAATGCCTGTAATCGATCCGAAGCAGTGCGCCGACTCGCGCACAGCCTCGGCCGCAGCGTGGCCGCCCTCTTCATGAGGAACTCCGGCCCAGAACATATAGAAGCGAAGCGCCGCGAGCTTCCAAAAATGCGCCGGGTATTGCCGCGCCCATTGGCGCGCGAGCTGGCCGCGCATTCTCACATAAGCTCGTTCCCCCATAAGCGCATAGAGCCGGTGTTCCGATGCGGCCGTGTATGCCGGCACGGTTTGCCCCCAGGGAAATCCGCTTGCATCGGGTGCCCAGGCGATGGCGAGCTCGGCGCCGAGGTTGTCCCGCGTGGGAATGAACGCGTGGAAGACGCGCTCGTTGCGGACGACCCACGGCGCGGCGACCGCGGAGCCCACAAGCACCGAGACGAAAACAAGCGAGGCACACTGCGGCCATTGGCGGCGCGGAGCGCCGGCGACGATCCACAGGCCTTCGACCGGCGCCATCGGCAGGAGCGCGGGGTTGGTCATGGCAATGGCTCCCCACAACAGGCCGAAAAGCAGCCAATCGCGGACCCGCCGGGGCGCCAGAGGCAATGGCTGCCGCGCGCCGACGCCGCGCATGCGCATGCCCAGCACCAGCACGGCAGCAAAGAGCAGCGCGGAAAGAGAGGTCTCCCAGATCCAGCGCGCGGCGTACTGCAAAATGCCGGGATCGAGCGCCCAGATCCACGCCGCCCAAACAGCGGCCCGGCGACCCGCCGTGCGCACGCCCATCTCAAAAACGACGGGAATGGTGAGGGCCTGAAAGAGGCTGTCGATAGCGAGGATCACGCACGCGGAAAGCGCCGAATAGATGCCGAAGAGCTTGAAAACGCCGGCGAGGAGCAGAGTGAATCCCGGCGTCATCCATGCCGTGGGACCGGTGTCTCCACCAAAAGGCGAGCTGTAGCCGTGGCCGGCGACGAGGGAGGCAGCGACGCGGCCGGTCTCCCAGCCGAACTCGAAGTGGTGATTGAAAGGAGTGATGCGATAGGTGTGGCCCAGGGTGATGTACGCGATACGCAGAAGAAGCGCGGTCCAGAAGATAACTCTCGGCGCGCGGAACAGTTCGTCGGCCGGGAGGGAAGCCGGCGCCGCAGCCGGGTTCATGAAATCCATTTCAACAAGCGCAAAACACCCATCTCTGCGGCTTTCGAGTGCGCAGAGACGTTGGTGCGCGCGTTGATCTCCTCGCGATTCTCAGCGTAGTACCGATAGGCGGCGGCGAGCATCTCGCTGTTAGTCACGGTCGGCCGCCAGCCCAAAGCGGATTTGATGCGCGAAGTGTCAAAGGCGAAGTCCTCGGCAATCATGCGATAGTGATACGGCCCCAACGGCGAGATGCGCAAGACATGCGCGGCGCGCATGGCCGCCAGTGTCAGGCCCTTGGGCAGAGAACGGACCTTCGACTTGCTGCCCGCTTCGCGAATCACTGCCTCATAACACTCGCGCAGCGTGGGTACGTCCTCGCTGCCGACGTGAAAGGTCGCCGAGCCATTGAAATTAAGCGATTGGATGCAGGCATCGGCCAGATCGCCCGCGTAAATAAATTGATACCGGTTTGCTCCGGAGCCGACCACCCACACGGTTTTGCCGTCGCGGATGAATTCAAACAGGATGGCTAAGAGACCCAGGCGGCCACTGTCGATGATCGTGGGACAGCGAATGACAATGACGTCGAGCTTGTCCGCAAATTGTTCCAGCAGCTTTTCCGCGGCCAGTTTCGATTCTCCGTAAATCTCGGCCGGCGCCGGCGGATCGTCTTCCCGCACCGGATGGCCAAGATTGCTGGCCCACAGGCAATTGGTCGACGTGAATACGAGCTTTTTTACGCCCGCTGCCTGCGCGCAACGCGCCATCACGCCGGTGCCGTCGACGTTGCTGGTCCAAAGAAGCTTGTGATCCATTTTTCCGTGCGCCAGCATGGCGGCAATGTGAAAGACCGCCTCGAACTTGTGCGCGGCAAAGAGCTTGCGCATCGCTTCTACGTCGCGGATATCGCTTTGAATGGTGGTCAGAGCCTCATGACGCGCGGTATCGGGCACCAGATCCACGTTGACCACTTCGGCGCCATCGTTCAAAAGCTTCTGCTTCAGAATTCCACCGAAAAATCCCGAGCCGCCCGTCACCAGATACTTCGCCATGGCCCACACCGATCCGCACGCACCTGTGCCGGAAACGACTTCCATGCCAGGCGGTGGAATGAACTGTTCACTCATTATAGAAGGTCAAAGAGGCGGAAGCGCAAAGCGCCCCCTTGACAATCGACAAGAAGACGCGTCATGCTGTTGTCGAATATCGAGGGGAAGCAATGCCGCCATCGACCGATCTGCTGCAGGGAACGCTCGACCTGCTGATTCTGCAGACGCTCATCGCCGGTCCCATGCACGGCTGGGCGGTCGCGCAGCGCATCCAACAGGTTTCGCGCGATGTGCTGCAAATCGGCCAGGGGTCGCTTTATCCGGCGCTGCACCGGCTGGAATACAAGGGGTGGATTCGCTCCGACTGGGGTGCGTCGGAGAACAACCGCCGCGCCAAGTACTATGCTCTGACGCGCCCGGGAAAGAAGCAGCTCGAAGCGGAGCTGAAAACTTGGGACCGGCTCTCTTCGGCAATCGCGCTCGTGCTCGGCCGCGGGGTGCAGGCATGATCGGCGAGTTCCTCACGCGGCTGCGCTTCCTCTTCTCGCGCCGCAAGCCCGGCGAGCTCGAAGACGAGCTCGCGTTTCATATCGCTCAGTCGATTGACAGGAATATCGCCGCAGGGATGCTGCCCGATGAAGCGCGCCAGCAGGCGATGATCGAATTCGGCGCCATCGAGCGCGCCCGAGAACACTGTCATGAGCAACGCCCAGGCTGGTGGCTCGGCACAGTCGCGCAGGATTTGCGCTACGGGCTGCGAGGCTTTCGCCGCAACCCGATCTTCACTTTGACCGTGCTGGCCACGCTGACACTTGGCATCGGCGCGAC
>JASHTH010000621.1 GCA_030040655.1 Acidobacteriaceae bacterium
GGCTGCTGAACTACGACCCTAAGGGCTTAACCTGCCCGAAGCCGGTAAGCCCAAACTGCAATGGAGAAGGTTCCTACTCCGACGGATGGTGTCAAGTTTCTGCGAGGCCGGGCGATTGCGTGATCGACGCGACGAATGGCGCCCCGGTTCCTTCCGAGCCGATCACTAATCTGCAATACCTCAAAGTCACCGGCGACGTGGCAGGAGTGAACGGCGCAACGAACGATTCGATTGCTGTAACAGACGGGAACACGGTCTGGTCGGCGTCGGGCAACAACCATTTTCCCGATCTCGGCAGCGAGTGGCAGGTAGCCGAGTTCAATATCTTTGGCGATGGAGCCGGAAGCCAGGCAGTCTTCAATCCCGGATCGACAGTCGTTGTGCGCACCTCGGTGGATAGTGGAAAGCCGAGCGCGCGAACCGGGCCGACGAGCGCGCCCACCTGCGATTTAGGGGGCTTCACCGCCGAGACGAACAATCTCAATCGGGTGAGTATGGGTTCGACCGTGGCTGAGGGGCCGACGCCCTCTATTGTCTTCACAGAGAGCACCGTGGCCAGTTCGTCCGCCGGCGGCCAGGAACCCCCGACGTGCTTGCCGTTGGCCAGCCTGCCCATCGGCACCATTTACCGCTGGTTTGACCCAGACTCAAGCGATCATTTTTACACGCAGGATCCTACCGGCGAATCTGCGCCCACGGACGGCTATATTTATGAGGGAGCGCGCTTCGAGCTTTTCCCCGCTGGAACCATAGACACGGTTCCATTTACACGCTGGTACAATCCCGCAACGCGACATCACTTCTATACCGCGGACCCCACCGTCGAGCCAGCCCCAAGCCTCGGCTTTCATCGGGAAGGAAACATCGGCAATATCGCGCCGTTCCCGTTGCCCGGAACCGTGCCCCTGTTCCGCTGGTATAACTCCGCGAGAGGGGACCATTTCTATACGACGGACCCCACGGGCGAATTGGCGCCCACCACGGGCTATGTTCTCGAGAAGGTCGCAGGCTTTGTGGAGCCTGTGGCCAGCCTGCCCCCCGGTGCCATTTACCGCTGGTTTAGCCCAAATGTGAGCGATCATTTTTACACGCAGGATCCTGACGGCGAAGATGCGTCCACGAGCGGCTATGTTGAAGATGGACTGCGATTCGTGCTCTTCCCCACTGGAACCACGGGCACCGTACCATTTACCCGCTGGTTTAATCCCAAAACGGGACATCACTTCTACACCGCGTACCCCACCGTCGAACCAGCCCCAAGCCTCGGCTTTCATCCGGAAGGAAACATCGGCAATATCGCGCCGTTCCCGTTGCCCGGAACCGTGCCCCTGTTCCGCTGGTATAACCCCACGAGCGCGGACCATTTCTATACCACAGACCCCAAGGGCGAATTAGCGCCCACTGCGGGCTATATTCTCGAGGAGGTCGCAGGCTTTGTGAAGCTTGGGGAGGACTGAGTTGGAAGGAATTCAATCGGTCTGGGTGGGTAAGTTGAACTGCTCGCTCTAAGGAAATCTGGCTGCAGCGTTTGACTGAGATGCGCCCCGACTTCATTCCGAAAACTCGGTGATGGTGCCGTTTGAGCTCCGCCGTTGGGCAAGCGTTCAAAGCAAAAGCCGGCCGGAAGAATCGAGATCACCGTACAAACGGACCGGCTTTTGATCGTACGCAGGCGCCGTTCGGTCCGGGTCTGGTGCGAGATGTGTGGCCGGGAAGTGGACGTGGTCGGTTTCCAGGAGGCAGGGACACTTGCCGGGAATCTACACCAAATGCTGCAAGCCGGTGCAGCGCCCGACGGCTGGCACCTGTGCCCGGCGCAGGATGGAGTCCTGCATATCTGCTTGGAGTCGTTGTTGAAGTCGCTCCAGAAAGGGAAAGATTCGGCGAGCGAAGCAAATATCCCAGGAGGAGGAGCTTTATGAAGGTGGGTCATGGGATGGCAGGTTCAATGTTGTTGTTGCTGTGCAGCCTATTCAGCCAGGCACAGCAAGCTGTGGCGACGAATACCGCCGTGGTTGTGCCGCCGCTGGTGAACTTCAGTGGAATTCTCACCGGCGTTGACGGCAAGCCGTTGACCGGTGTCGTCGGCGTGACCTTTCTTCTCTACAAGGACTTGCAGGGCGGTGCGCCGTTGTGGTTGGAAACACAGAACGTGCAGACTGACGAAACCGGGCATTACACGGCGATGCTGGGATCGACCAGCAGCGAAGGCTTGCCCGCGGAAATCTTTGCAGCCGGGGAGGCCCGCTGGTTGGCCGTGCAGGTTGATGGGCAACCTGAGCAGCCGCGCATTTTGCTGGTGAGCGCGCCGTATGCGCTGAAGGCCGGAGACGCGGAAACCCTTGGTGGCCTGCCACCCTCGGCCTTTGTTCGCGCAGTGCCGGGCACGGGTCCGGCCATCCTTGTGCCCGGTGCTTCCCCCAACGCGACCGCCTCGCCCGCCGTGACCCCAGCCGACAGCGGCACGACCGGCTCCGGCACAACCAGTTTCGTTCCTCTGTGGACCAGCGCTTCGGATCTCGGCAATTCTGTGTTATTTCAGTCGGGCGCCGGAGCCACGGCCAACGTGGGCATCAATTTCACCACTCCGGCAACCACGCTCGAAGTGGGAGGTGCGGGCACCTTTCACGGTGTGCTCAGCCTGCCCGATACAGGCGAGGCAACCGCGACGGCTGGAGGAAACTCGCACCCCCTCGACTTCGTGGCCTCGTCCTTCAGCAGCACTACCAGCTTGCCGGTTCACCAAACCTTCCATTGGCAGGCTGAGCCGGCCGGCAACAACACGGCTGCGCCCTCGGCAACCTTGAACCTGTTGTTTGGATCGGGGACGACGACTCCCGCCGAGACCGGACTGCAGATTGCCGGCAACGGCCAGATCACATTCGCCGCCGGGCAGACGTTTCCGGGCACGATCACGGGCGTGACTGCGGGCCCTGGCGTTAGCGTTGGGGGCACCCCCGGCAACCCAACCCTAAGCCTCAACACGACGGCGACCAATGCGCTCTATGCCCAGTTGAACGCCAACAACACGTTCACAGGTCGGCAAACCATC
>JASHTH010000079.1 GCA_030040655.1 Acidobacteriaceae bacterium
GGCCTGCGCCTAGTCGCGGTGGACGCGAGCGAGCGCTTTCTCAAGCAGCTGGCCGGCGTCATCGACCCGGAAACCAAGCGGAAGCGCATTGGACAGGAGTTTATCTCCGTCTTCGAAGACGAAGCCAATCGCATCGCAAAGGAAACCGGCGGAGTCGATTGGCTGGTCCAGGGCACGCTCTACCCCGATGTCATCGAGTCGAGCAGCGTGAAAGGCCCCAGCCAGACCATCAAAAGCCATCACAACGTAGGCGGCCTGCCCGAGCGCATGAAGCTCAAGCTCATCGAACCGCTGCGCGATCTGTTCAAAGATGAGGTCCGCCGCATCGGCCGCGATCTCGGCATGCCGGAAGAGATCCTCGGCCGCCAGCCGTTTCCGGGCCCGGGCCTCGCCGTGCGCATTCTGGGCGAAGTGACGCCGGAACGCGTGGCGCTGCTGCAGGAAGCGGATGACATCGTGGTTTCGGAAATCAAAGCAGCGGGACTCTACTCCGCCGTGTGGCAAAGCTTCGCGGTCCTGCTGCCGGTTATGAGCGTGGGCGTAATGGGCGACCAGCGCACCTACGCGTACACCGCCGCGGTGCGCGCCGTGCACTCCGAAGACGGCATGACCGCCGACTGGGCGCCGCTGCCGCACGAGGTGCTCAAGCGCATCTCCAGCCGCATTGTGAACGAAGTGCGCGGCATCAATCGCGTCGTCTACGACGTCACTTCCAAGCCGCCGGGCACCATCGAGTGGGAATAGCCGAGACAGTATCATACTTTCGTCCGGCACCTGGGGAGAAATATGGATTTTCCACGCGGTGGATGCCATAATCTTCTTGGAGTGGCAGTTTATGGCAGAAACGGTAGTTCTTGGTGAAGGTGGCCGAGTCGTGCTTCCGGTGGCAATCCGCAAGAGGTTTGGCCTCGAACCGGGCGAGCGACTGACCGTTTACGGCAAGGACGGCGAAATCCGCATCTTGAGCCGCAAGATGGCCTTGGAATCGCTTCGTGCCGACATCGTCAGGCAGCGCGGCAGCCTGGCAGGCATGCTCGGCGAGCTCCTGGCAGACAGGCGGAAGGAAGCTGCGGGTGAGTAGCGTCGTTCTCGATGCATCGGCGGTCCTGGCGATGATTTTGAAGGAGCCGGGCGGCGATCGCGTCGAAGGCCTTCTCGACCGCCTGGATGCGGGCGCACGCGGGATCCATATCGCAATCAGCGCGGTGAATTGGTGTGAGATTCTTACGCGGCTGGAGCGTGCGCAAATCGCCATGACCGGTGAACGGCTCACCTCGATTCTGAGCGGCGTGGAAGTCGTGCCCTTGGGAAAGCCGGAAGCCGAAACCGCGGCAAGCTACGCTCGTCTCGACGCGTCTCTCGCGATCGGCGACCGGGCGTGCATCGCGTTGGCGGCGCAACGTAGAGCTATCGCCTGGACTGCCGATAAAACCTGGGCTCGCGCCAAGCTCCCAATCAAGGTGGAGTTTCTTCGTTAACACGCGCTCCACGCACATTCCGGTGCGGCTGCGGAAGGTGGACCGCGGCGCGATGATCGCTTGACTCACCCGAAGTACTAAAGGGTCTATTATTTTCGTCCAACCGTGCCGATAAGTTCACTCAACAGGCGAACGACTATCTTCCTGGGATACCAGGTGATTGCAGTCACTGTAATCCTGCACGGGCTGAGGCATTCTCGGGGGAGTTCGATTCGCTTGTCGAATTGCGCCGCTTTCCCGATTCGCGTCGCGTGCCGAAGGAAAGTGTCGCTCGTCGGCATAACCGGATGGGAAGTATGACGGGCTCTCGATGACGTAGTGCAAAGCGAAATCGCGAAGTGGGTTTTTCCTTAAGAAAGAGCCACCTTGCACAACCGAGAAAGCGCCTCATAGGATTTCGAGAACCGCCGTAGCGGGTCCGGTAGCCGCAGAAGGGCCTGCTATGGTCGACTCTTGGCGCTTCAACGCAAGATTCTTCGCTCCCTCCTCAGTTTCGGCACCTCGACATCTGGCCGGCCCTCATCGAGCTTGGCGCGTCATTCTGTCGATTCTCCTTGCTGCGGAAATGCAAACCGCGCTGCCGGCACAAAGCCCCGAACAGGCTGGCTCGCAACAAGACCCCGTGGAAGGACAATCGCCATCGGCGGTCCGCCCCAAATCCGTGGCTGACGAACTTCAATGGGCCGAAAAATACCAATTTGGAAAGGGAGTGCCCCAAGATTTGGCGCAGTCCGTTTACTGGTACCGCAAGGCTGCCGATCATGGCGACCCCAACGCGCAGGTTCAACTCGGATATTTCTACGACAAGGGCATCGGCGTGCCGCGCGATCCGGTAGAGTCGGCCAAATGGTTCGCGCGCGCCATTGGAGGGGGCTCGCCGACGGCCAAGCTGGATCTCGCGGTTCTCTATCTTCGCGGAACCGGAGTGCCGCGCGATCCCGAACTGGCGCTGAACTTTCTCGACGAGCTTGCCCGCAAAGGCAACGCTCGCGCGGAAGCTTATCTCGGCATCATGTATCAGAACGGCTTCGGCGTGCCGCAGGATCAGTCGATGGCGGAGAGATGGTTTCTGAAAGCCGCCAAAGGAAACGGCCCCGAGGGCCTGTTTGGCATGGGTGTCCTCTACTCCGCATCGCCCCATCACGAACACGACTTTGGCAAGGCGATTGAATTCATGCGGCGTTCTGCGCAAGCCGGATATATCCCCGCCATGCACGCGCTGGGGGTTTTGTTGATCGACCACCCCGAAAT
>JASHTH010000622.1 GCA_030040655.1 Acidobacteriaceae bacterium
CGCAGACGCTGGCAGCCGACGCGCAGTTGGATTTCCTTGAGATCGTGGGGTCGGACGGCAATGTGGTCAGCTCGGCGCAGTGGCCGGCACGGTTCGGCTATCCCGAACCGGCGGTTGCGGCCGCAACGCAGGCGCCTTTCCTCAAACGCGAAGAATTACCCGACGGCAACGACGCCCTAGGCCTCTTCGCTGTGCGCCCAGTGCGCGGCGCCGAGCCGGCGGTGCATCTGATCGGCGGCAAACGGCTCGACGAGAGTTTTCTGGCCGATCTTCCGGTCGCGCCCGCGATGCAGGTGTTCCTGTATAGCGAAGCCGGACCGGCTGCGAACACGAATCCGACCCACGGGGCGGCGATGGATATACCGGCGTTCGATGCGAAGCGGCTTGTCGGCGCCGGCGGAGAGGTGGTAGACGCGGCGCGCTATCGGCGGCTCATCGACGCCGCGCGAAGGACCGGCCAAAATGGGAGCGCCATTCTTTACCTGACTACGAATCGCGAAAACAGCGTGAACGGGACGGCGATTCCCCTCAAGGATCAGGCCGGCGGGGTGCCGGCCGTTCTCATCATCGCGATTTCGCGAGCGGAGATGGTCGACGCGCAGCAGCGCATCCGCGCCATTGCGTACGGCGTGGCGGCGGCGGGAATTTTGCTGTCAATTGCGTTCAGCCTGTGGACGGCGGCGCGGGTCTCGCGGCCCATTGAGCAACTGGCGCGCGCGGCCGAAGAAGTGGCCGCGGGCAACTGGGAGACGCGCGTGCCCGAGCGCGGGCGAGACGAGGTGAGCGTTCTGGCGCGCAGCTTCAATCGCATGGTGGGAGAGCTCGCCACGCAGCGCGAGCGGCTGATGCAGAGCGAGCGCGTAGCGGCGTGGCGCGAGCTGGCGCGGCGCCTGGCACACGAGCTGAAGAATCCGCTCTTTCCGCTGCAACTGACAGTAGAGAACCTGACGCGCGCCAAGGCGCTGCCTGCGAACGAGTTCGACGAGGTGTTTCGCGAGAGCGCGCAGACGCTCGCGATGGAGATCGCGAATCTGAAGACGATCATCGGCCGGTTCAGCGACTTCAGCAAAATGCCCAAGCCGCAGTTGGAGCGCATCGACGCAAGGGGCGTGCTGGCGCGGGTGCGGGCACTGTATGAAGCGGCAGGCGCAGCCAATGCGGATGGCGCGAAGATCGCGTTTGAGAGCCAGATTGCCGATGAGGCGATGCCAATGGACGCCGATCCGGAGCTTCTTCACAGGGCGCTTTCGAACCTGGTGCTGAATGCGATGGACGCGATGCCGGAGGGCGGTAGGGTGACGCTCGCGGCGCGGCCAGTCGATGGAAAAATCGAGATTCGCGTGGCCGACACGGGAACAGGATTGACTCCGGAGGAGTGCGAGCGGCTCTTCACGCCGTACTATACGACCAAGCAGCATGGGACGGGGCTGGGGTTGGCGATTGTGCAGTCGGTGGTGGCCGATCACGCCGGGACGATTGCGGTGGAGAGCCGGCCGAGTGGAGGGACGGTGTTTGTGATTACGCTGCCGAGGGCGGAGGGATGACGAGCGCGAAGAACGAGGAGTACGTGCAGGGACTAGTGTCCCATTCTCTTCTTGTGCCTTTTTTGGCACGACCGAAGCCGTGCCGTGATTCACTCGCCGGATCGCCCGCATCCGTGGAGATAAGAGTAGATCGATGAGCGCGAAGATTCTCATTGTCGACGACGAGGCCAACACCCTTGCATCGCTGGCGCGCGCCTTTCGTCTTGCCGGCCACGAGGCAGTCGTGTGCGACAATGCGACCCGCGCGCTGGAACTCGCGCAGGGCGAGCCGTTCGACATTATCTTCAGCGACGTGGTGATGCCGCGGAAGGACGGCCTGGCGCTGCTCGAAGATTTGAAGGCGGCGGGCGTCACGGCGCCGGTGGTCATGATGAGCGGGCAGGCGCACATCGAGATGGCCGTAAAGGCCACGCGGCTGGGTGCGCTGGATTTTTTGGAAAAGCCGCTCTCTACGGAAAAGCTGCTCGTCACGGTCGAGAACGCCCTGAAGCTGACGCGGCTGGAGAGCGAGAATCGGGAGCTGCGCACGCGCGTCGGAAAGCACACGCTGGTCTTTGTCTGCGAGGCGATGCGGCGCGTGATGGCGCAGCTCGAACGCGTGGCGGCGAGCGAGACGCGCGTCTGCATCTATGGCGAAACGGGAACCGGCAAAGAGTTGGCGGCGCGAACGATTCACGAGAAGAGCCATCGCGCCGCCGGGCCGTTCGTGACGCTGAACTGCGCGGCAGTGCCGGCGGAGCTTATCGAGAGCGAACTCTTCGGCCACGAGAAAGGCTCGTTTACCGGCGCGGCGCAGCGCCACGCGGGCAAATTCGAGCAGGCGCATCGCGGAACGCTGTTTCTCGACGAAATCGGCGACATGCCGTCGGCGATGCAGGCCAAGCTGTTGCGCGTACTCGAAGAGGGCGAAGTGGAGCGCATCGGCGCGGATAAGCCGACGACCGTCGATGTGCGAGTGGTCGTGGCAACGCACCGGAACCTCGAGCAGCTTGTGGAATCGGGCGGCTTCCGGCGCGACCTGTATCATCGCGTGGTTGTGTTTCCGGTCACTCTGCCGCCTTTGCGCGAACGTCGCGAAGATTTGCCGGTGCTGGTGGAGCACTTTGCACGACAGGTGTGCGCGCAAAACGGATGGAAGGCAATTCCCTTCTCTGCCCCGGCAATCGATACGCTCAAGGAGTATGCGTGGCCGGGGAATATCCGCGAGCTGCGCAACGTGGTGGAGCGATTGTTACTGCTGGCGGCAGACGAAGTGGATCGGTTGACCGTGGAGATGGCGCTGCCGAATTCTCCCAGGGCCCAAAACAGGGACCTGGGGCACCTGACGACATCCGCTCCCAGGTCCGAAAACACGGACCTAGGGCACCCCAATTTGGTGAATGGTCCGCTGGCGCAGCGCGTGCTGGAGTTCGAGAAGGCGCAGGTGCTGGCCGAACTGCAGGGGCACGGGCGCAACGTGACGCAGGCGGCAAAGGCGCTGGGCCTGGAACGTAGTCATCTCTACAAAAAGTGCCAGCAACTCGGCATCGATCTGCAGCATTTGCCGGAGCGAGAGTAGACACGGCCATGGAAATCGCTTTCCGCCCTGCGGCTGAGCAAGATTTTGAAGCTTGCCGGCGGCTGTACTTCTCCGCGATGGAGTCAACCTTCCGTGAGCTGAACATCGACCCGGTTGCACACTCCGAAGGGTTCCGTGAGCAATGGGTTCCTGCCCAAGTCCGCATCATTCAATTCGATGGCAGAGACCTGGGATGGGTGCAAGTCATCGATCGATGGAATGAACTCTTTCTTGCGCAGATTTTTGTCGAGCCTGAGTTTCAACGTCGAGGAATCGGCTCATCCGCCATCCGGTGCGTCACGCGTCAGGCCGCCGCAAAGCATGTGCCGGTTACTCTCGCAGTGATCAAAAACAATCCTGCCCGCCGGCTCTACATGCGACTGGGGTTTCGCACCACTCACGAGGACGTTTTCAAACTCTACATGCGGCTTGACCCGAAACACGACGCTGACGCAGCCGAGTGAGATTTGCACCGCGAGCGGCTCAGGCGATATCGTTCCCCTGATCCTCGAAATCGCCCGGCGGGTCAATTGGGAGGGTACGGGCTTCAGCCCGTACATCTTCGGCCGAATAACGACTGGGGCTTTAGCCCCTAATGAAAGCTGACGCGCAAGAAGTTGTCACTCGCGCGTGAGGGCTCTCAAGAATGCTGCTTCCGCATACGTATCTGGCCGCTCTTTTGCTCATGATCCTGAGCATGTTGTGCTGGGGCTCCTGGGCCAACATGCTGAAACTCACGCCGGGGTATCGCTTTCAGCTTTTTTATTGGGATTATGCGATCGGCGTCGCGTTGGGCGCGGTCGTTCTGGGGCTCACCGCAGGCAGCCATGGGCCGGTGCAGCCATCTTTCTTGAGCGATATGGCGATGTCGCCGGGGCAGTCGATCGTCCTGGCGGTCTTCGGCGGCGCGGTGTTCAACGTCGCGAACCTGCTGCTGGTCGCGGCCATCGATGTGGCCGGGCTGGCCGTTGCGTTTCCGGTGGGAATCGGCCTCGCGCTGGTGGTGGGGTCGGTTTCGAGCTACCTGGTCAATCCCAAGGCCAACCCGGTTCTGCTTTTTGTTGGAGTCGCGCTCGTGGTCGTCGCCATTGTCCTCGACGCGGCGGCCTATCGCAAACGCGAGAGCAAGGCCAGGGCCGCGACGACGCGCGGCATTGTGCTCAGCCTGGTTTCGGGCGTGCTCATGGGCAGCTTCTATCCTCTAGTTGCCAAAGCGATGGAAGGTACAGAAACAGGCCCGGGGCCGGGACCCTACGCGACGGCGATGTTCTTCGCGTTCGGGGTGCTGCTGTCGACTGTCCCTGCCAACTGGCTGCTGATGAAGAAGCCGCTCGACGGCAAACCGCCGGTGCGCGGAGCCGACTACTGGGGCGCGCTGAACAGGTGGCACGTGGCCGGAGTTATTGGCGGAGCCGTCTGGTGCGCCGGCGCGGTCACGAACTTTGTGGCTGCGGGTGCGCACAAGGTGGGGCCGGCGGTCTCCTACGCGATCGGCCAGGGCGCAACGATGATCTCGGCGTGCTGGGGCGTCTTTGTGTGGCGCGAGTTTGCCGGTGCGCCAAAACAGGCCAAGACGCTGCTGGCGCTAATGTTTCTCTTTTTTATTCTTGGATTGACGGCGGTGGCGCTGGCGCCGCTGTACTGAATGACAGAAATCAGGGGTCAGGGATCAGCTTTCAGCTGACAACTAACAGCTAACAGCTGAATGTTGGACGCCAATAGCTGAAGACTGATAGCTGAGGGCTGACAGCTATTCTGCTTCCTGCCGGATAAGTCAAGATGACCAAACCAATCGTCGTCGTCGGCAGCATCAACATGGACCTGGTGGCGCGGACGCATACGATTCCGCGGCCGGGCGAGACCGTCATCGGAACCGGATTCGAGACCACGCCCGGCGGCAAGGGCGCCAACCAGGCGGTTGCCGCGGCGCGACTGGGCTATCCGGTCAAGATGATCGGCATGGTGGGCGAGGACGTCTTCGGGCAGGCGCTGCTCGAAAACCTGTCCGATGCCGGCGTTGGCGTGTGGGCCGTGGACCGCGTGGAAGGACCCAGCGGAGTTGCACCGATTCTCTTAGCAGAGAGCGGTGAAAACAGCATTGTGGTGGTTCCCGGGGCGAACGGGAAGGTGGATTGCGCCTACATCGACAAGAACATCGAGTTGATTCGCGGCGCGGGCATGGTGCTGCTGCAACTCGAGATTCCCATGGCGACGAACGCGCGCGTGATGGAGATCTGTGCGGATGCGGGCGTGCCGGTGATGCTCGATCCGGCGCCGGCGGCAGGGCTGCCCGAGGGAGTTTGGTCGAAGATGGCGTGGTTGACGCCGAACGAGACCGAGGCGGCGTTTTACCTGGGCCGCAGCACGGAGACCGAGGCTGCAGCGAAGGAATTCCTGAGCCGGAGTGTGCAGGGTGTGGTGTTGAAGCGTGGAGCAGAGGGGGCGTATGTCGCTTCCCAGGTCCGAAAAGACGGACCTGGGGCACCCAGCGCGGTGGGCGAAACTCGCGCGGAGTGGGTGCCTGCATTCAACGTTGAGCCCGTCGATACGGTCGGCGCTGGCGACTGCTTCAACGGCGCGTTCGGTGTGGCGCTGATGGAAGGCCGCGATCCGTGGGAGGCGGCCCGCTTCGCTTCGGCGGCGGCGGCCATCTCGGTTACGCGGCGCGGCGCGCAGGCATCGATGCCGACGCGGGCCGAAGTGGAGGGTTTTCTTGCTTGTCATTGAAAGGGCGCAGGCCCGTCCGCTTTTTTTCGTGACGCTGATAGAAGAGAATAGGAAATGGTCCTCCAATGAATCGCATCCTAAGCCTTGGTATGGCCGCCTGCACACTGAGCCTTCCTGTGGCCGCGCAGGATACGATCTATCCGGCTCACGAGCAGCAGATCCCCGCTCCGCCCTGCATGAACATTCACTACGCATGGGAAGGTGCGGCGGCGGCAAGTTGTCCTCCCTTCATGCACCAACGCTGGCTGCTCGATCTTGAGCATTGGCGCAGCGAACGCCGCATCCGCATTGCTTACGACCCCAGCCGGTATGAGACGCCCGCCCTTCAGTGGACACAGTCGAGTTTCATCCAGCCGCAGATGATGGTGCAGGACCGGTACTTCTACGACCCGGCGACGGGCAGATACACGGTCGACCGTTATCTCGACGATCTCGAAAAGCGCTATGGCGGCATCGATTCCGTGCTGATCTGGTCGACGTATCCCAACATGGGCATCGACGATCGCAATCAACTGGAGATGGTCGAGTCGCTGCCCGGCGGAATCGACGGCGTACGCAAAATGGTCGCCGATTTTCATCGCCGCGGCGTGCGCGTGCTCTTCCCCATGATGATGTGGGACCAGGGGACGCAACCGCCGGACGAGGATTGGCCCGACGCCGTAGCCAAGCTGATGAAGGAGATCGATGCCGACGGCGTGAACGGCGACACGCAGGACGGCGTGCCGCTGGGCTTCTCGCTGGCCGCGGAGAAGACCGGCCATCCTCTCGCCTTCGAGCCCGAGGACGGGCCGAGCGACGAGGGCCTGGCGTGGAACGTGATGACGTGGGGACAGTATGCGTTTCCGTTTCTGCCCGAGGTGGACCGCTACAAGTGGCTCGAGACGCGGCACATGGTCAACATCAGCGACCGCTGGGCTCCGGAAAAGACCAACGATCTACAATTTGCGTTCTTCAACGGCGTGGGCTGGGAGAGCTGGGAGAACGTTTGGGGCATCTGGATCGGGATTACGCCGCGCGGCGGCGAAGCGACGCGGCGCGTGGCCACGCTGGAGCGCGGCGTGGCGCCGTTTCTCGTCAGTCCGGATTGGGAGCCGTTCTACCCGATGCACAACTTCGGCGTCTTCGCCAGCCGCTGGCCGCTGAGCAAAGAGTCGGTGTGGACGATCGTGAACCGCACCGCCTACGACATCGGCGGCCGGCAGATGGACGTGCCGAACGAGCCGGGAATGCGCTACTTCGATCTGTATCACGGAGTGGAGCTGAAGCCGGATATCGACGGACCAAACGCGGTACTGAGCTTTCCGATAGAAGCCAATGGCTACGGTGGAATTCTAGCCACGCCCGACGAGCCGAGCGCAAAGGTCAAGGAATTGATGTCCCGCATGGCTGCAACGACGGCCAGGCCGCTGAAAGACTGGCCAGACGAGCCAGTGGTGCTGAAGCAAAGGACGGTGCAGATTGCATCGACCCAAGCACTGGCCGGCGATCCGGAAGGCATGGTGCGCATCCCCGGCGGGAGCTTCGTCTTCAAGGTGCACGGCACAGAGATCGAGGGCGGCGCTTCGAACGGGGTCGACGTGCAGTATCCATGGGAGGATTCGCCGCGCCGCTTCCACGAGGAGACGATGCAGGTAGCGCCCTATTTCATCGACAAGTATCCGGTGACCAACGCCGAGTTCAAGAAGTTC